>JAISCE010000012.1 GCA_031265765.1 Azoarcus sp. | reverse complement strand
GCGCAATTCGCCGCGTTGCATCGCCAGCATGCTGGCGATGCAACGCCATCACCCGATGTGCTGTAATCTCAACCTTGGACTCTGGTTATCAGTGGTACGCCACATGGGGGCAGGTCAGTATGGCTGTTTTTATCGCGCCGGCTGGCTTGGCATACTTGTATTACCACCACTCCAGAAGCGCAAAGCAGGAATAACTCAGGCACAAAGTCGGAGCAGGAGCCGAGATGCGATTCAACTTCCCCATCATCATCATCGACGAGGACTTCCGCTCCGACAATGCGTCCGGCCTGGATATCCGCGCCCTGGTCGAAGCCATCGAAAAAGAAGACATGGACGTGCTCGGCGCGACCAGTTACGGCGACCTGGCGTCCTTTGCGCAACAGCAGAGCCGCGCCTCGGCTTTCATCCTGTCCATCGACGACGACGAATTCGGCTCGCGCGAAGCCGCAGACAAAGCCATCGCCGACCTGCGCGCCTTCGTCGAAGCCATCCGCCGCCGCAATACCGACATCCCCATCTTCCTCTACGGCGAAACCCGCACCGCGCGCCACATCCCCAACGACGTGCTGCGCGAACTGCATGGCTTCATCCACATGTTCGAGGACACGCCGGAATTCATCGCCCGCTACGTCGTGCGCGAAGCCAAGCACTACCTCGATTCGCTGCCGCCGCCCTTCTTTCGCGCGCTCACCCATTACGCCGCCGACAGTTCCTACTCCTGGCACTGCCCCGGCCATTCAGGCGGCGTCGCCTTCCTGAAAAGCCCGGTCGGACAAATGTTCCACCAGTTCTTCGGCGAAAACATGTTGCGCGCCGATGTCTGCAATGCCGTCGATGAACTCGGCCAACTGCTCGACCACACCGGCCCCGTGGCCGCGTCCGAACACAACGCGGCGCGCATCTTCAACTGCGATCACCTCTATTTCGTCACCAACGGCACATCGACCTCGAACAAGATGGTCTGGCATACCACTGTCGCGCCCGGCGACATCGTGGTCGTGGATCGCAACTGCCACAAATCGATACTCCACTCGATCATCATGACTGGCGCGGTGCCGGTCTTCTTGACCCCGACCCGGAATCACTACGGCATCATCGGCCCGATTCCGATCGAAGAATTCGCCTTCGAGAACATTCAGAAAAAAATCGAAGCCAATCCCTTCGCCCGCGCGGCAAGGAACAAAAAGCCCCGCATCCTCACCATCACCCAGTCGACCTATGACGGTGTGCTCTACAACGTTGAAACCATCAAACAGATGCTCGACGGCAACATCGACACCTTGCACTTCGACGAAGCCTGGCTGCCGCATGCCGCCTTCCACGATTTCTACGGCGACTACCATGCCATTGGCGAAGGGCGACCGCGCTGCCGGGATTCCATGGTGTTTTCCACCCAATCCACCCACAAGCTGCTTGCCGGCCTGAGCCAGGCTTCGCAAATCCTCGTACAGAATTCCGAACGCCGCCAGCTTGACCGCGACGTTTTCAACGAAGCCTATCTGATGCACACGTCCACCTCGCCGCAATACGCCATCATCGCCTCCTGCGACGTGGCCGCGGCGATGATGGAAGCGCCCGGCGGCACGGCGCTGGTCAATGAATCGCTGGCGGAGGCCATCGAATTCCGCCGCGCCATGCGCAAGGTCGGCGGCGACTACGGCGGCGAAGACTGGTGGTTCCAGGTCTGGGGGCCGGAGCGGCTCGACGACGACGGCCTGCTCAGCCGCGAAGACTGGATGCTGCGCGCCGACGAACGTTGGCACGGCTTCGGCGAACTGGCCCCCGGCTTCAACATGCTCGATCCGATCAAGGCCACCATCATCACGCCGGGACTGGATGTCGATGGCGATTTCGCCGACGATACCGGCATCCCGGCGGCCATCGTCACCAAATATCTCGCCGAGCACGGCATCATCGTCGAAAAGACCGGGCTTTATTCTTTCTTCATCATGTTCACCATCGGCATCACCAAAGGCCGCTGGAACACGATGGTCACCGAATTGCAGCAATTCAAGGACGACTACGATCGCAACGAGCCGCTGTGGCGGGTCATGCCGGAATTCATCGCCCATCGTCCGCGCTACGAGCGCGTCGGTCTCAAGGATCTGTGCAGCCAAATCCACCATTTCTACAAAAAGCACGACGTAGCGCACCTCACTACCCGGATGTACCTTTCCGAGATGGTGCCGGCAATGAAGCCCGCCGATGCTTTCGCCCGCGTCGCGCATGGCGAAATCGAGCGGCTGTCAATCGCCGATCTCGAAGGCCGCGTCACGGCGATGCTGGTCACGCCCTATCCGCCGGGTATTCCGCTCCTGATTCCGGGCGAACGCTTCAACGCCACCATCGTCCGCTACCTCGCGTTCGCGCGCGATTTCAACGCGGCGTTTCCGGGCTTCGAGACGGATATTCACGGCTTGGTGAAAGGTGGAGATGGACGGTATTACGTCGATTGCGTGAAGGACGATCGGGAAACGAAGCCGCAATAGCCGCCCATCATGCCGCGCGGATCGTTGCCCTACGCGCCGCGCCATGCCGTATCTCGCCCGATGAAACCCGGGCTACGGCTTGCGGAAAGTCGGCGCAAGACCTTTGGTGCGCACCAGTTTCCAGACCGCCGCCGCCAGTGCATCCAGATCGGCATGGGTGTTGTAGAGCGCCAGCGACGGACGCACGGTGGCTTCCAGCCCGAAGCGGCGCAGGATCGGTTGTGCGCAATGGTGCCCGGCGCGGACGGCAATGCCTTCTTCATTGAGCGCGCCGCCGATGGCCACGGTGTCGTGACCTTCGAGTACGAACGAGAGCACGCCCGCCTTTTCCGACGCCTGGCCGACGATTTTCAGCCCCGGAATTTCCGAGAGCAGGCGCGTGCCGTAGCGGAGCAGGTCGTGTTCATGCCGGGCGATGTTGTCGATGCCGATACGCTCGACGTATTCCAGCGCCGCGCCCAGAGCCGCGGCATCGGCAATATTGCCGGTACCGGCCTCGAAACGCGCCGGGGCGTTCTGGTAGAGCGTGCGCTCGAAAGTGACATCCTGGATCATGTTGCCGCCGCCCTGCCACGGATCGGCGGCATTCAGCAGGTCTTCCTTGCCGTAAAGCGCGCCAATGCCGGTAGGGCCGAAGACTTTGTGGCCGGAGAACACGAACCAGTCGCAACCGAGCGCCAATACGTCGGTGCGCAGGTGCGAAATCGATTGCGCGCCGTCGATCAGCACCTTTGCGCCGCAGGCATGCGCAAGCCGCGTCATTTCCGCCGCGGGCGTAACGGTGCCCAATGCATTGGAAACCTGCGTGAAGGCGACGAGCCGGGTTTTCGGGCCGAGCAGTTTTGCGTATTCGTCGAGAAGGACTGCGCCGCAGTCGTCGACCGGCGCAGCTTTCAGCACCGCGCCGGTCTGTGCCGCCAATTGTTGCCAGGGCACGATGTTGGCATGGTGTTCGAGCCAGGTGACGAGTATCTCGTCGCCCGGCCGTAGCGTCTGCCGCCCCCAACTTTGCGCGACGAGGTTGATGCCTTCGGTCGCGCCGCGCACGAATACGATCTCATTGATCGAACGGGCATTCACGAAGCGACGCACGGTTTCGCGCGCCGCTTCGTAGGCATCGGTCGCCCGCGCCGCCAGTTCGTGCGCGGCGCGATGGATGTTGGAGTTTTCGTGCGCGTAAAAACAGGCCAGCCGGTCGATGACGGCCTGCGGCTTCTGCGTGGTGGCGGCGTTGTCGAGCCAGACGAGCGGACGGCCATTCACCGTTTCCGCGAGCGCCGGAAAATCGCCGCGGACGGCCTGCACATCGAATGCTTGCCCCGGTATCGCTTGCCCCGCCGAAAACGCTCTCCAACCGGGTCCGGGATGGGTAACGGGCACATCGATACCGGACGGAAAGAAGGCCGCATCGTCCAGGAAGTAATAGGAACCGGGCGCGCCGGCCTGGACTGGCCGCGTTTTCAGGGCGTCCAGTTCCTGGATGTCCGGCAGCGGCACATCGAACAGCGCCCGAACGGCCTCGTCCAACGGCAGCCCCGAGGCCGCCGAAACCGGAAAGGATGCCGGCACGGCGGCAGGGGCGCCGACAGCGCCGAAATCAGCGGTATTGATGCGCGTAGTCATGGTATTTATCCACTTCCACGTTTTCGAGCACGGCGAGCGCATCGTCGGTCAGTACCGCGAGCGAGCAATAGAGCGAAACCAGATACGAGGCAATCGCCTTGTGGTTGATGCCCATGAAGCGCACGGACAGGCCCCGGCTCTGTTCGCCGGGCAGATCGGGCTGGTACAGGCCGACCACGCCCTGGCGGCTTTCGCCGGTGCGCAGCAGCAGGATGCTGGTCTTGCCGTCCTTGATGTCTACTTTGTCGCTCGGCACGAGCGGCACGCCGCGCCAGGTAATGAACTGCGAACCGAAAAGCGATACCGTCGGCGGCGGCACGCCGCGCCGCGTGCATTCGCGCCCGAAGGCGGCGATGGCCCTGGGATGGAGCAGGAAGAAAGCCGGTTCCTTCCACACCAGGGCGAGCAGTTCGTCGAAATCGTCCGGCGTCGGTGCGCCGGCGAGCGGTTGCAGGCGCTGGTGTCCGGCGACGTTGTTGAGCAGCCCGTATTCCCCGTTGTTGATGAGTTCGCTTTCCTGCCGCTCCTTGATGATCTCGACGGTGAGCCGCAATTGCTCCTGTATCTGGTTGTGCGGGCTGCTATAGAGGTCGGAGACGCGGGTATGCACGTCGACCACGGCGTTGACCGCGCTCAGCATATATTCCCGGCCCCACTCCTCATAATCGACGAAAGTCTGGCGCAGTTCCTTCTCGTCGTTGCGGCCGGAGCAGTTGACCGCGATGGCGGATTCATCCTTGACCTTGTTGACACGGTAAATACCCGCCTCGACACCCACCCATTGCAGGAATTGCGGCAACCAGCGCGGCGTGATGCGTCCAAGCATCGGCACGGTCTTGGTCGCATTCGCAAGCGTCCGGGCGGCAACATCGCCCAAAGCGGTCTGTGCGTCATGGATATCGGTCATTTCGGTTCCCTTTTGGCTATTTTTTGAACAAACGATCAGATGCCGCTACCGGCAGTGAATACTTCGCTTTGCACGGACGCCTGGGTGATGTGGCTGTTGGGCGGCACACTGCGCGTCAGCCATACGCTGCCGCCGATGGAAGAACCGCGCCCAATGGTGACGCGCCCCAGAATCGTCGCGCCCGCGTAGATGACGACATCGTCCTCGACGACAGGATGGCGCACCCCGCCCTTGAGCAGATCGCCGTTTTCATCGACGAGAAAGCGTTTGGCTCCCAGCGTGACGGCCTGGTAGATGCGCACCCGCTCCCCGATCACAGCGGTTTCGCCGATTACCACGCCCGTGCCGTGATCGATGAAGAAGCTGCCGCCGATCGTGGCGCCGGGGTGGATGTCGATGCCGGTGGCCGAATGCGCGATCTCGGCGATGATCCGCGCCGTGAGCGGCACGCCGCGCAGGTAAAGCTCGTGCGCGAGGCGATGGTAGGTCACGGCGAGGATGCCCGGATAACAGACCAGCACCTCGTCGATGCTGCGCGCCGCCGGATCGCCCTGGAATGCGGCGCGCAAATCGCCGTCGAGCAGGCTGCGTACCTTCGGCAATCGGCTTGCAAAGCCTTTCACGATTTCCGCCGCCTCGGTTTCGAGTCCGGGGCTTTGCGTCTCCGGCGCCAGATTGGCGGCAAAACGCAATTCGCGGCGCACTTCGCCGTACAGGGCGCGCAAGGCGCGATCCAGCGTATGTCCGACGAAATAATCCAGCCCCTCGTCGGTCAGTTCCGGCGCGCCCAGGCGATTGGGGAAAAGCGCCGCGGCCAGGCTATCGAGGATATGCGCCAGCGCCTTGCGCGACGGCAGCTTGGGCGGCCGCCCGATGCGGCTCCGCGTTTGCAACGAATGCACGCGCAAGGCGCGAAGCCCGGCCACCAGTCCGTCGATGTCCAGCCGCAGACCCGTGGCGGACACCGTCCCGGCAGCAGGAATTTCTCCCGCCTCCACCGGAACCGCCGAAAGCTTCTGGCTCACAATGCGTTGCCCACGGCGTCGAACACGCCCTCGAACAAAACGGAAGATAGATAACGCTCGCCGGAATCGGGCAGGATCACCACGATGGTTTTACCCGCGTTTTCAGGTCTTTTCGCCACGCGCACGGCGGCGGCCACCGCCGCGCCGGAGGAAATGCCCGAAAGGATGCCTTCTTCCTTCGCCAGCCGGCGCGCATAAGCGACGGCCTCATCGTTACTCACCTGCTCGATGGCATCGACGAGCGACAGATCGAGCACCTCGGGTACGAAACCCGCGCCGATGCCCTGGATCTTGTGCGGGCCGGGCTGCAAGGGCTGCCCCGCCTTCTTTTGCGTGAGCACCGGGCTGGCTTCCGGCTCCACCGCCACCGCCTGGATCGGTTTGCCCCGAGTATTCTTGATGTAACGGGCAACGCCGGTGATGGTGCCGCCCGTACCGACGCCGGACACGAAAATATCCACCTTGCCGCCGGTGTCGTCCCACACTTCCGGGCCGGTCGTCGACGCGTGAATCGCCGGGTTCGCCGGGTTCTTGAACTGTTGCAGAAGCACATACTTGCCCGGATCGGATGCGACGATTTCTTCCGCCCTGGCGACAGCGCCGGCCATGCCTTTCGGCCCTTCGGTCAGCACCAGCCTGGCCCCGAAAGCCACCAGCAACTTGCGGCGCTCGACGCTCATCGTCTCCGGCATCGTCAACGTGAGCGGAATGCCTTTCGCCGCCGCCACGAAGGCGAGCGCAATCCCGGTATTGCCGGAAGTCGGTTCCACCAGTTCCTTGCCCGGCCCGAGCTGGCCGCGTTTTTCCGCGTCCTCGACCAGTGCCGCGCCGATACGGTCTTTCACCGAATAAGCGGGGTTGCGGCCTTCGATCTTGGCCAGGATAGTCGCATTGGCGCCGTCGGTGACGCGGGCGAGACGGACGAGCGGGGTGCGCCCGATGGATTGGGCATTGTCGGAAAACTGAGCCATGACGATTCTCCAAAGTAAGAAATGGTAGCCGTCACTGTAAGGACATCGCCCCAAGCTTTCCAAGTATGGAAAAGTTATAAGCATAGTCTTCTTTATACCACAGGCACATTGTCCGATACCCATGCCCAGGGATATCGCGGCAAGCAATGAATGCCCCATTCGGAGGCGGATACACGCGACAGGCGTGCGCCACGTCATAATCGGCTGAACCGCGCATGCGGCAAACCGGACGTTTCCATCCATGCATATTCCGTTCTGTCCCGCTTCCGGTCATATTGCCGCGCGGACGTCATCCAGGCCTAAGGATCGAGTATGGAATGCCGATATCCCATCAGAGACGAGGCTGCCTACTCCGCCGTCTCTGTGGCGTCTTGCGGGGATGGAATGGGGAATGTCGCAATTAATCACAAACCCCATGGTAATTTTCCACATTTTCCCCGCGATGGTATATATTGTGAATGTTTTTTGCGATCTGCCGAAACGAGAACTCGCCGGACTCACCTTCTTTGACCAACCCAGGAGTCTCCCCTAATGCAATTGGGATGGAAATATGTTGCACGCCATAAAACCACATCATAGCCCGGCGTTATTGTGGTTAACCGCATGGCGTTAATTATTCCCATTGTATAGGAAAAGAGCGTTATACTATAATTTGCATTGGCCGGGAGCTTCCTTCATGGAAACCGGCAGGCAAACCCCCTCAAGCAGGAGCGTATTTCCTCGCAACTTTATCTAAAGGACACAGTCATGAAAGCCACTGAACAGCCCGTTGATGTACGTGAAATTCGTCGCAAACTCGGCCTGAATCAATCGCAGTTTTGGTCGAAAATCGGTGTTACCCAGAGCGGCGGCTCGCGTTACGAGAGCGGACGCAACATTCCCCGCCCCGTCCAGGCGCTTCTGCGTCTGGTGCATATCGAGCAGATCGACATCACCAAGGTCAAGAAGGAAGATTTCGACGTCGCCGAATACCTCAAGGCCAGCAACCCCGAGTTGTACAAGAACCTGAAAAAAGAAGCGCGGACTTCAAAGAGGAAAAAAGCCTGAAGTTTCGGGCCGGGGCGGCGGGCAAGACGCCTCCCCGGTCTGCTGCACGGGTTTCCATCATGGGCTGACGCGAACCGTCAGCCCTTTTTCTTCGATGCGGCTTACGATTCCGGCAAGTTCTGCCGCCGACAAGGGACTGATGCGCCCCCCCTCGGGCTGCAACGACGGACGGGCGACGCCATAAAGCAACACTCCCTGGATCGTCCCGCCATCGCCGTTTTTCGCGCGGTCGAGCATATCGAGATAGGCATCGAGTTCGCCGGCATTCGGCGGCTGCCCATCCCAGCGGAAAACACAAGTTTGCACCCAGGTAGGGCACAGAACCTTGCACGTTGCCAGATTGCGGGCGGCGATGCGCGGAGCCAGCCTGACGCCATTGATTTTCGCTATGGCATCGGCCTTGCCGGCGTCGAGTTTGAACCACACTTCGCCGCCTGCTCGTGCCAAACGGCGAATGCCTTCCTGCACACGCGCCTGCGCGAGCAGACTGCCGTTACTGATTAACCGCAAGGCAACCTCCCGATCCAGTGCAAATTCGGCGCGCACGCGCGCCGCCAGCGCCACGGCATCGGCGAATTCCGCCGCGCTCGTCGGCTCGCCGTTGCCTGAAAATGCCAGATCCTTCAACACCCGCGCGCCTTCGGGCGCGTTGCGAACAAGCCATTCGCCCCGGCATATGGCGGCGAGAAAACCCCGTAACTCGGCTTCGAGCCTGTCGAGGTCTATCTTCGGCGCTTTACCCCGCGCCAGATTGGGAACTTGACAATAAGCGCAATGCCAATTGCAGGCATTGTTCGGATTGAGATTGATCCCCACCGATACCCCGCCCGCCCGTCGGGAAAGCACAGGATACACATAGACGAGACCGGCTGGATCGCGGCCATGATCGGAGACGGTCAGCATCGGAACGGCGCCGGAAAACACGGAACGGAAGACTTTACCCCGAACCCGGCTGGCGATGCGGACACATAAGGTTTTCATTCGGGGTTTTCGCCTGGCGCGCGCATCCCGGCATGCCCGATGCCCGTTTCTATGGCAAGTATGCGGCGGCCACGCGCTTCCATAGCGGTATCATCATGCCGGTTCTTCTCAGGAGTCCCCCTCATGAAACGCCGTACCCTGCTTGTGTTGCCGCTGGCCGCCACGCTCGTATCTTCCCCGGCGCTGCGGGCCGGCGATCTGCCCGCCGTCGATGTCTATAAAAGCGCGAGCTGCGGTTGCTGCGGCGGTTGGGAAGCACATTTACGCGCCGCGGGCTTTACTGTGCGAAGCCACACCGTGGATGATGTGTCCGCAATGCGCGAAAAACTCGGAATGCCGCGAGATTACGCCTCCTGCCATACGGCCAGGATCGGCAAATACTTGATCGAGGGGCACGTTCCCGCCGACGACGTGCGGCGCTTGCTGAACGGCCGATCCGATGCCATCGGACTGGCCGCGCCGGGCATGCCTTCAGGCTCGCCCGGCATGGAATTCAGCGCGCCGCAAGATTACGACGTTCTGCTAGTGACCCGGGATGGCAAAGCGCGCGTGTTCCGGCATCATCCCGCGCAGAAACACACGGACGGATGAGGCGCGTTCCGGGCGAAGCCATTGCAAATGATGCGGTAACGTTATTCGCGCGGAGAGGATTCCGGGATCGACAGAGACAAATCCGGAATATTCACGCAACCGGACACACCGGCAGGTAAAAAACCGCCCGGACAAAACCGCGCGGCAAACAAACCCATTGCGCCTCGCGCAAGGCGGAAATATCAATTGGCAGCAGCCGACGAGATATTGACAATATCTGTTTGTGAGTATATATTTGGCTGTTTGAAAGGAGAAGTCTCATGCCGAATTTTGTCAAAACTGCATTGCTTTATCTCACCGGTTATGCTCGTATTATAATCCTGATCGGTATCGGGCTGATCGCGTTTTCTCTCTGGAGCCAATGGAAAGCCTCGGACGAGAATGCCTACGTCCAGCGCGACAGATTGCAGACCGTTTCCGGCTTCGTGAAAACAGCCAGCGAAATTACCGTAACAAGGAAACGAGGGGGTTCACAGAGGTATTACCAGATCGAGCTTACGCCCGGGGATGGCGGCGAAGCCATGGAATTACGGATCAGTTTCAGCGTGCCCAGGGGATCGGTTTCAAATCTGATCGAGGAAAACGTCACCGCCCTGTTCGATTCCAGCGACAATAATTTCATCTATGAAGTCGCCATTGACGGCGAAGATGCGCCGGAAATCACATACGAGGCAACCCGCGACAGGCTGCTCGCCGCCGCCAAGGATACGGCGGATTCTTTCAGCGGTGCGATATTCTGGTTCATTTCCATCGCGCTGATCGCCGCTGGCGGCGCGGGCATCGCGCTTCAGCGGAAACTCCAGGCGGAACCGGCTTCGGAGCCGCAGCCAGACAAAAGCTGAGAGCGGGCAAGCGTTCCAAATGGCAGAAGCCCTGCATCCCGATGCAGGGCTTTTCATCGTAGAACGGCGCAGGTTCGGGAATCCGCCCGTGCGGGGAAGTCTCTCCAATCGTGGATTTCAGGAGATTTCCAGCATCCTCGCCAATGCCGTCCGCGCCGGGCCGGCTTCGTTCACCGGCACCCTGATCGGGTTGACTACCCGACCAGCGGCGAGATTTTCCAGCGTCCATGCCAAATGCTGCGGGTCGATGCGTTGCATCGTCGAGCACATGCAGACCATCGGAGCCATGAACTGGACGGTCTTGCCTTGCGGTTTCATTTGCTCCGCGAGGCGATTGACCAGATTCAATTCGGTACCGACCAACCAGCGGGTATTGCCTGGGGCTTCGGCGATGGTGTCGCGGATGTATTCGGTGGAACCGACGTAGTCGGATTCGCGGCATACGTCGAGATTGCATTCGGGGTGCGAAATCACCCGTCCGTCCGGATATCGCGTGCGCCAACGCTGGATATGCTCGACCTGGAACATTTGATGCACCGAACAGTGCCCTTTCCAGAGCAGGATGCGGGCATTTTCTATTTCTTCCGGGGAAAGGCCGCCGTTTTCGAGATCGGGGTCCCACACCGCCATATGATCGAGGGCAATGCCTTTTTTGAAACCCGTCCAGCGTCCCAAGTGCTGATCGGGAAAAAACAGCACTTTCTCGCGGCGCGCGAGCGCCCAGTCGACGATCTTGGGCGCATTGGTCGATGTACAGACAATACCGCCGTGTTCGCCGCAAAACGCCTTGAGATCGGCGGCGGAGTTGATATAGGTGACCGGCGTGATTTTTTCGTCCGCCGCCCCCAGCGCAGCGGCGAGTTCGCGCCAGCAGCGTTCGACTTTCGCCAGATTGGCCATGTCGGCCATCGAACAGCCCGCGGCCAGGTCGGGCAAAATGGCGGTCTGTTCGGGCCGCGACAGGATGTCGGCAACCTCGGCCATGAAATGCACGCCACAAAAAACAATGAATTCCGCATCGGTCTGCGCCGCCAGCCGGGCGAGTTTGAGCGAATCGCCCGTCAGGTCGGCGTGGCGATAGACATCGGCGCGCTGGTAATGGTGGCAAAGCAATACGGCGCGCTTGCCGAGCCGTGCGCGCGCATCAAGGATGCGCGCCTGCGCTTGCGCCTCGGAGAGCGCGCCGAAACACTCGAAATCCAGATCCGCCGCTTGCATGCGATGTCCCGCCCAGTCGCCGCTCACGCCTGCTCCCAGGGCAGGCCGGCAAGCTTCCAGCCGCCGACATGGCCGCGCTGCTTGTTCGCATCGAGCGAACCTTCAAAGCCCTCGAGAACGTTGTAGCAATTGTTATAGCCGGAACGGGCGGCGAGGCTCGCGGTTTCGTCGGAGCGCCGCCCGGAACGGCAGATGAACATCACCAGCGCCTCGGGGCTGACCGACTGGCGCAACTGCATCATGAAACGATTGTTGACCTGCCCGCCCGGCCAAAGCTCGTATTCGATATCGACCGTGCCCGGAATACGTCCGACCCATTCGAGTTCGGCGCGGGTGCGGATATCGATGAGTTTCGCCCCAGGGGCAATCTGCCATATCTGCCAGGCTTCGGCTGGCGTCAGTGCGCCCTGATAGGACAATCCAAGCTCGACGGCGCGCTGGCGCGCCAGACCGAGTAAGGCATTGAGGGTTCCCATGTCGATATCCGGCTAAAATCGGGCCACGAGTATAACCTTCCTGCTCCGTCCGCTCATGCCTCCGCTCACGTCCGGCGACGAAAGCGCCACGCGCACGCGCGCGATCCGACGCGTCACACTGGTGGCGATCGCCGCCAATTCCGCTTTGACGCTCGGCCAGATCGCCATCGGCCTTTTCGCCCACGCCTTCAGCCTGGTGGCCGATGCTGTGCACACGCTCTCGGATTTGATTACGGATTTCATGGTATTGGCGGCGGGACGGCATGGCGCCGATCCCGCCGACCTCGATCATCCTTACGGCCACGGACGAATCGAGACGGCGACTTCGCTCCTGCTCGGCGCATCGCTGGCGGCGGTCGGCATCGGCTTTTTGTGGACATCCGGCATCCGACTGCAACACATGGATACGCAAACGCCTTTGCATCCGGCTGCGCTCATCATGGCGCTTTTCACCCTGGCGGCGAAAGAGACGCTTTCCCGATTCACGCTTGCCGCCGGGCGGCGTCTGCGCGCGCCCCTGCTCGAAGCCAACGCATGGCATGCCCGCTCCGATGCGGCCTCCTCGCTGGTCGTGGCCATCGGCATCGGCGGCAGCCTCGCCGGCTATCCGTTCCTGGAACCGCTGGCCGCCGCCGTGGTCGGCTTTCTCATCCTGCGCATGGGCATCCGCCTGGGCTGGAACGCAGTGCGCGAATTGATCGACACCGGCCTGTCGCCCGAAGAACTCGCCCGCCTGCGCCAGACCATCATCGAGACGCCGGGCGTCGCCGGTCTGCACGAACTGCGCACCCGCCACATGGCCCAGCACGTATTGTGCGATGCTCACGTCCAGGTCGACCCGCGCATCACGGTCTCGGAGGGACATTACATCTCGGACAGCGTGGCCGTTGCCGTACGCGCCGCGCATCCCGAGGTGAGCGAAGTGCTCGTCCACATCGACACCGAGGACGATGGCCAGGCGGCCTCCGGCGGCGAGCGCCTCCCGCCGCGCGCCGCCGTGATCGCGGAGCTTGCCGCCCTCATTGGAGAAGATGACAAAAACACCGGCACCCTGTCCTTCCAGCGCCTCCAATTGCACTACTTCAACTGCCATATCGAGGCCGAAGTCTATTTCTCGCCGGAAGCCCATCCCGCCTGCATCGATGCGCTCAAGCAACGCACGGACGCCTGGCTCGCCACACATCCCCATTACCACAAAATCACTTATTACATCCTGCTTGCACCATGATGAGGCGAGATGCCCCGCAAGGCACCAATATGGTGCAAAGCATCATTTCCAGCTTTTCTCTTTTTCTTATGACACAATGCGCGGCAAGCCGGATATCAATGGCACGGATACTGCTAGGCTCCGCGGACAACGAAAGTCCGGCCATCGAAAAAGACCTTGTCCCGCCCGGAGCGAATGGCTTCTCCATCCGGATTCCCGTAAATATCGCACCATCTCACCAGGAGTGAATATGAACGCTCAAGACGTCATGAAGTTGATCCAGGAAAACGAGGTTCGCTTCGTTGACTACCGTTTTACCGACACCCGCGGCAAGGAACAGCACGTTGGCGTGCCCATCTCCGCCTTCGAGGAAGAAGTCTTCGAGCACGGCCACATGTTCGACGGCTCCTCGATCGCCGGATGGAAAGGTATCCAGGCGTCCGATATGATCCTGCTGCCGGATGCCGAATCGGCCTATATCGATCCCTTTTTCGACGAAACCACCCTGATACTGACCTGCGATGTCATCGAACCGTCGGACGGCAAGGGCTACGACCGCGACCCGCGCTCCATCGCCAAGCGCGCCGAAGCCTATCTCAAGAGCACCGGCATCGGCGACACCGCCTATTTCGGCCCGGAACCCGAATTCTTCATCTTCGACGCCGTCGAATGGGCGGTCGACATCTCCGGTTCTTACGTCAAAGTGTTTTCCGAAGAAGCCGCGTGGTCTTCGTCCGAGAAATTCGATGGCGGCAACACCGGGCACCGTCCGCGCGTCAAGGGCGGCTACTTCCCCGTGCCGCCGGTCGACAGCCTCAACGACATTCGCGCCGCGATGGTGCTGGCGCTCGAATCCGTCGGCGTTCCGGTCGAAGTGCACCACCACGAAGTCGCCACCGCCGGGCAGTGCGAAATCGGCACTCGCTTCACCACCCTGACCCGCCGCGCCGACTGGACGCAAATCCTCAAATACATCGTGCACAACATCGCGCATCAATATGGCAAAACCGCCACCTTCATGCCCAAACCCATCGTCGGCGACAACGGTTCCGGCATGCATGTGCACCAGTCGATCTGGAAAGACGGCCAAAACCTGTTCGCGGGCAACGGCTATGCCGGTCTGTCCGAGATCGCGCTCTACTACATCGGCGGCATCATCAAGCACGCCCGCGCGCTGAATGCCATCACCAACCCCGGCACCAACTCCTACAAGCGTTTGGTGCCCGGCTTTGAAGCGCCGGTGAAGCTCGCCTACTCCGCCCGCAACCGCTCGGCCTCGATCCGCATTCCCTACGTCGCCAGCCCCAAGGGCCGCCGCATCGAAGTACGCTTCCCCGACCCCACCGCCAACCCCTATCTCGCCTTCGCGGCGATGGCGATGGCGGGCCTCGACGGCATCCAGAACAAGATCCACCCCGGCGATCCCGCCGACAAGAATCTCTACGACCTGCCGCCGGAAGAAGACGCCAAGATTCCTACCGTGTGTTCGAGTCTCGACCAGGCGCTCGACTATCTCGACAAGGATCGTGAGTTCCTGACCCGCGGCGGTGTGTTCTCCAACGACTTCATCGATGCCTACATCGAACTGAAAATGGAAGACATCACCCGCTTCCGCATGACCACGCATCCGGTCGAATTCGACATGTACTACAGCCTTTGAACTCCTTGCCGGACGGGAAGCGGCGGTTCTCCGGAACCGCCGTCTTCAGTCCCGATACCCAGGCAATTCCCGATCGAGCCGCCGCAAGTGCGCTGCCCATTCGCGTTTGCCCGCGGGGAAGAACCGGGAATCGTCGCCGCTGATCGCTTTGGCTTGCCCTATCGTGCGGTCGATGACGCGCTGCGGCAATACCTGCAAGGGCACGCCCGCCGATTGCGCGGCAAGCTGGAAGCGGCAGGCGCGTTCCAGTCGCCAGATGCGCCCGAAAGCTTCGGCCATGTCGCGTCCGATGGAGAGCGTGCCGTGGTTTCTCAAAATCAGATTGTGCTTGTCGCCCAGATCGTCGAGCAGGCTTTGCCGCTCGGCTTCGTCCAGCACTACGCCCTGGAAATCGTGATAGGCCACGTCGGCGTAAATCATCAAAGCCATCTGCGTAAGCGGCAAAAGCCCGTCACGCTGGCAGGAGACGGCGACGCCATCCCTGGCGTGCAAATGCACCACGGCATTGGCGGCAACCAGGCCGGTAGCATGGATCGCGCCGTGGATGACGGTTCCGGCGGGATTCAGTTCACCCGCGCCGCGCCCGTCGCCGGTAATGACGTTACCATCGACATCGACTTCCAGCACGCTGGAAGCGCCGACTTCGTCGAAAGCAAGCCCCAGCGGGTTGACAAAATAGCGGTCGTGACGCCCCGGCACACGGACGGAAATGTGCGTGGCAAGCAGATCCGTCCAGCCGAGAAGGTGGGTCAGGCGACAGGCCGCCGCGACATCGACGCGGGCTGCGCAGGCGGCATCGGAATCGGTAAGTTGTGTCATGCGGGTTCTCCCCGATCGAAAAACGGGTATTTATTTATCCATGGATTTTTCCGGAAATTTAGAACCGTCCTTTCTTTTTATATGCCATGAACGTTCATATACTCACGGCATCCCGTTGCTTCAACCGCTGCTTGCGCTGCCTTCAGGACAAAGTCGCCCGCAAGTCTCTCCAACATTGCATTTTCACAATACGTACCGGGCCAGATCCTCGCGCCCAGCCACATCCGCAAGGCTGGCGTCGACATAGGCGGCATCCACGGTCAAGGCATCGGCCTTGCCGTTACCGGCTTCAAACGAGATGCCTTCAAGGAGTTTTTCCATCACTGTATAAAGACGGCGCGCGCCGATGTTCTCGGTTTTTTCATTGACCTGAAAAGCAATTTCCGCCAGCCGGCGGATGCCGTCCGCGGTAAAGCTCAAGCTGACGCCGTCGGTGGCGAGCAGTGCCTCGTACTGGCGGGTCAGGCAGGCGTCGGTGCTGGTCAGGATGCGCTCGAAATCGCTCACCGACAGCGAATCGAGTTCGACGCGAATCGGGAAACGCCCCTGCAATTCGGGAATCAGATCGCTCGGGCGCGAAAGGTGGAATGCGCCGCTGGCAATGAACAGGATGTGGTCGGTCTTGACCATGCCGTATTTTGTGGACACGGTCGCCCCTTCGACCAGGGGCAGGAGATCGCGCTGCACGCCCTGGCGCGACACGTCGGCCCCATGCGCCTCGCCGCGCGTGGCGATTTTGTCGATTTCGTCGAGAAACACGATGCCGTCCTGCTCGACCGCGCGCAGGGCTTCGGTCTTGATTTCGTCGTCGTTGATAAGTTTGATGGCTTCTTCGTCGGCCAACAGCCGCAAGGCTTCGCCGACCCGCAAACGCCGCATTTTCTTTTTGCCGCCGCCAAGATTCTGGAACATCCCCTGGATTTGCTGGGTCAGTTCTTCCATGCCCGGCGGAGCGAAAATCTCGGCATACATGCCGGGCGCGGCGATTTCGATTTCGATTTCCTTGTCGTCGAGTTCGCCTTCGCGCAGTTTCTTGCGGAATTTCTGCCGCGTGCCGCTATCCGGCGCTTCGCCGCCATCGGCGATACCCGTGCGCGCCATGGGCAGAAGCGCATTGAGTACGCAGTCTTCGGCGGCATCGAGGGCGCGATCCCGCACGAGACGCATGGCGCGTTCACGTTTGTCCTTGACCGCGGTTTCCACCAGATCGCGGATGATCGTGTCGACATCGCGTCCGACGTAGCCGACTTCAGTGAATTTGGTCGCTTCGACCTTGATGAACGGAGATTGCGTCAAGCGCGCAAGCCTGCGCGCGATCTCGGTCTTGCCGACGCCCGTGGGGCCGATCATCAGGATGTTCTTGGGAGTGATCTCGCTGCGCAAAGGCTCGGCAACCCGCATGCGCCGCCAACGGCTGCGCAAGGCCACCGCCACGACCCGCTTGGCCTTGTGCTGGCCAACGATATGTTTGTCAAGCTCGGAAACAATCTCCGCCGGGGTCATCGCCTCGCTCATTCGCCCAACTCCTCGATAACGTGACACTGATTGGTATAGATACACAGGTCGCCGGCTATCGCCAACGATCTCGCAATGATTTCTTTCGGTGCGAGTTCGGTGTTTTCAAGCAGCGCCCGCGCCGCCGCCTGCGCATAAGGGCCGCCGCTACCGATGGCGACGATGCCTTGTTCGGGTTCGAGTACGTCGCCGTTGCCTGTGATGACCAGGGAGTGTTCACGGTCGGCAACCGCAAGCATGGCTTCCAGCCGACGCAGCATGCGGTCGGTGCGCCAGTCCTTGGCGAGTTCCACCGCGCTGCGCAACAGCTTGCCCTGGTGCTTTTCAAGTTTGGCCTCGAAACGCTCAAACAAGGTAAACGCATCGGCGGTGCCGCCGGCGAAACCGGCAAGGATGCGCCCTTCGTAGAGCGTGCGCACTTTGCGCGCCGATGCCTTGATGACGATGTTGCCAAGCGTGACCTGTCCATCGCCGCCAAGCGCGACCCGGTCGCCGCGGCGAACCGAAAGGATTGTCGTGCCGTGATACTGTTCCATGCATGCTTCCATATTGGAAATAGGTAGATAGACGAACGTTGCGGGAAAAATCGACGGCGGGAACCCCCGTCCACCGCGTTGGACGATATCTGGAAAACGTCCCCATGAAACGGCTCCGCCCTCCGCAAGACCGCCAAAACCGCGCACCGCTCAATCACGCAGTACCACCACCGCGACCTGATCGATGCTCATGACCCGCATCAGCGCGCCGATCATGGCGTTGACTTTTTGTAACTGCACGGTTTTGCCATGGGCCTGGAACGATGCAAGGGAATTGAACAGGGTTCCCGCCGCCACGAAGTCGATCCGCCGCAAGTGGCTGCAATCGACGACGACTGTCTGCCGGGTGGAGGCGAACTCTTCCAGTTTGCGGATCGCCTCGCTGCTCGAACCGGAGAGGTCGCCATCGAAACAGAATTCATCTTCTCCGCGTTCAGGCGCTTCTTCGGCCACGACCTGCTGTTCGCCCGGCGCAGGCACCTTCGATTCCCACGATGGCGGGGATTCTTCAAAGGTCACGGCATAATCGACCGCCAGATCCTCGAAGCGCGCGCTCTCGCCGGTGTATTTCAGCATTTCCAGCATCAGCATCCAGCTATCGCGGTTGTCGGCCTGTCCGGGCTTGACCTTGGGAGCCAGCAAGTCGACGAGCCTGGAGGCATTGAAGATGGTCAATTTGACCCGGTCGGCAGCCAATTGCGCCAAAGCCTGCTTCAGCGCGGAACAGCCTTCGTCGTCGATGGATCGCACCCGCCCGAGATCGATGCGAAGCGAACCGCTCTTGCGCCCGATCGCGCAAATCTGTTGAAGCTGTTGCGCCGCCTGCGCCGACAAGGCGGCGGGAAAGTTGACCAGCGCCGCCGCCGCTTCGGGACGCCGTTTCGCGGACTGGAGCGACAAGTCTTCCCAGGCTGGAGGCGAACGCTCGAACCGGCGGGCGTAGTCGATCACCCGCGCCTCGAAGCGTTCCCGCTGCCCGGTGAGCCGGTAAAGGTCGAGCAGCATCATCCACAAGCCTTCGCCCACCGTCGCGGTGGGATCATCGAACACGGCGGTAAGCAGATGTTCGGCGTCGCGGTCGTTGCCGTTGGCGTAAAGCACCGCGGCTTCCTCGTAGACTACGCCGACGCCGGTAGCGACCTCCGTAACCTCGATCTCGTCCTGCCCGATGGCGTTGGAAAAGTCGAGCACGGAAAGCTCGGCATCCGAAGAGGGATCGCGCGCGCTCTCCGAATCCGGTAAAGAGCGAGCCATCCCCGTCGATGTCGAGGTCGAAATACCGTTTTTCTTGAAAGGATTGAAACCGAAAGCCACGCTGGAACCAGTCTATAGATATGCCATCGAACACAAGTGTACGAGAACGTGAAGAATAGCATCCGACCAAAGTTTTTGCAGCGTGTCACTCCCCGGCTGGCACGCTTATTCTTCGTCCGGGACGAAAATATCCAACAGCGCCCGTCCATGTGTGAATTTTTGCACGGACCCGCTATGCAGCCCGCAAGTTCGTTTAGAATGCAAACATGTATGAGCTTCCGCCCCCTGCTCCTGCCGCCACCTTGCAGCCACCCGATTTCATCCTGTCCGTGCGCGTCTATTACGAAGATACCGACGCCGGAGGCGTCGTCTATTACGCTAGCTACCTGCGCTTTTGCGAGCGCGCCCGCAGCGAATGCCTGCGCGCCCTCGGTTTCGAGCAACGGCGTTTGCTGGAAAACGGCGGCCCCGTTTTCGTCGTTCGCAACGTGCACGCTGATTACATCTCTCCTGCCAAACTTGATGACACTCTTACAATAACAAGCAAAATCATAAACTTACGTCACGCAAGTGTATGCTTTTTGCAACAAATCTCCCGCGGCGACACCTTGCTTTTTACCGCCGAGACTAAAATCGCCTGTGTTTCCCCCAGCAAAGGCCGCCCAGTGCCCTGGCCGGACGCGCTCCGTAATCGCTTCCACGCCCGCCTCTGCCTGTCCCCCGGTACTGGTCCCCAATCTCAATCCCATTGATCCCGCGATGACTATTATTCACGATCTTTCCATCCTCAACCTGATCATGCAGGCCAGCATCATCGTCAAGCTGGTCATGTCCCTGCTGGCTTTTCTTTCGCTCACGTCGTGGTACTGGATTTTTCGCAAGTGGTTCCAGATTCGCTCCGCGCGCTCGAAAACCGATAGCTTCGAGCGCGATTTCTGGAGCGGCGGCGATCTCGATCTGTTGTATCAATCCGCCGCGAGCGGTCGCTTCCGCAGCGGCGGCATGGAACGCATCTTCGAGTCGGGTTACCGCGAATTCACCAAGCTGCGCGGTTCCAGCCACGATGCGGGCGCCACCATCGACGGCGCCCGGCGCGCGATGCGCGCCACCTACCAGCGCGAAGTCGATGACCTCGACGCCCACCTCGCCTTCCTGGCCTCGGTCGGCTCGGTATCCCCCTATATCGGCCTCTTCGGTACCGTCTGGGGAATCATGAACGCTTTCCGCGGCCTGTCGAATGTCGGCGCGGCCACATTGACACATGTGGCGCCCGGCATCGCCGAGGCGCTGGTCGCCACGGCAATCGGCCTGTTCGCGGCCATTCCCGCCGTGGTCGCCTACAACCGTTTCGCCCACGACATCGACCGCATAAGCATCCGCTTTGAAAGCTTCATGGAAGAGTTTTCCAACATCCTCCAGCGCAACCTGCGCTGAGCCGCCCGGACACCCCTATGCGCCAACGCCGCCTGAAGAACGAAATCAACGTCGTTCCCTATATCGACGTAATGCTGGTGCTGCTGGTCATCTTCATGGTAACCGCCCCCATGATGCAGACCGGCAACATCGACGTCCCCTCGGCCGGACCGCTCGTCGCGCCGCCGCAAGAAGCCGCGGTCATCGAAGTCGACAAAGACGGCAAGCTCGCCTTGAAACAAACGGCCAACAGCAAGGCGGTGCCGCTGTCGTTCGTCGATTTCCAGCGCGAATTGAAAAAACTGATCGACGCCGACCAGCCCGTTCTCGTCGCCGCCCACAACGACCTGCCTTATCAGAAAGTCATCGACGTGCTTGAAGAAGCGCGCAAGCAAGGCGTGAAGAAGATCAGCCTGCAAACGAAGTCGAGCAGCACAGGCAAATGAAAGATTTCCGGATGGATCGCCGCCCCACCAACGTCCGGCCACGGAAATTCCTGTCACTCATCCTCACCCTCGCCGTCCACATCGGACTGCTGGCCTTCCTGTTTTTCGGTATCGACTGGCAAAGCCAACCCCTTGGCTCGCTTGAGGTCGGTCTTGTCGGCCCCGGCCCCGCGCCTGTCCGGCAAGCGCCCCCTCCTCCCCCGCCCGAACCGCCCAGACCCGAACCGCCGAAGCCTGAACCGCCCAAACCCGTCGTCGAAGAATCCGTGCCACAGCCCGCACCGCAAATCGCCACGAAAAAAGAGAAGCCCAAAGAACCGCCCAAACCTGAAAAAGCCAAGGAAAAACCCAAACCGCGCGAACTCAAGCCGATCAATATGATCGATGTTGACAACAACAAAAAACTCACCCAGGAACTCGCGCGGCAAGAAGAAGCAAACAAAGCCAGCACGCTTCTCAACAGCGGCTCGCGCGGCGGCGGCGGCAATCCCGGCGAACTCGACGCATACAAGAATGCGGTCGCCGCCAAAATACGCCGCAATCTACTGAAACCTCCCGGCCTTTCCGGCAACCCGGAGGCCCAGCTCGAAATCGAACAAATCCTCGGCGGCAACGGCGGTGAAGTGGTCAACGTCCAGATCAGGAAATCTTCCGGCAATCGCGCACTCGATGAAGCGATCCTGCGCGCCATCCGGAAATCCAGCCCCCTGCCCCTGCCCGATAACCGAAATCTGTTCGACCGGAAGCTGCAAATCACCTTCCGTCCGTTGGAAGAATGAAACAGGTTTTCCCAATTTCATTCTTTTTTGTCGCACCTGCTTCCGATGGTACGCATGTTGGTTATAATCCACAAAACTCTCCGCCACGTTATTCCATGATAAAAGCTCCCGCATCCTGCTTTCCTAATGTATTCAGCGGCATATGCCGGTTATTGTCTGCTGCCGTTCTCGTCTGCGCGGCAACAATTGCCCACGCGGATATCGACATCACCGTTACCGGCGCCGGCGCCAAGCTCTTTCCGGTCATCATTCCCGTCTTCGAGAATGAAGGCAGCCTGCCGAATTCCGTCTCCGAAATCGTGCGCGCCGACCTTGAGCGCAGCGGCCGTTTCAGTCTCGTCGATCTTGGCCCCCTGACCTTGCCGGAATCGAAAACGCCGGATATCGCCGCCATGGCGGCGCGCGGAGCCGACGCGGTACTCGCCGCCTCGGTGCTGCCCTCGTCCGGCGGACGTTTCGAGATCCGTTTCCGCCTGTTCGACACCACCCACAAGGAAGGGAACCCCGAACTCGGCGGGATGCTCCTGCACCTGTCGCCAGCGCAACATCGTCTTGCCGCCCACCGCATCGCCGACTTCATCTACGAAAAGCTCACCGGCATTCCGGGCTATTTCGCAACCCGCATCGCCTATGTGGTCAAGAGCGGCAGCCGCTACGAACTGCAAATCGCCGACTCCGACGGCATGAATGCCCAGACGGCGCTGCGTTCCCCCGAATCGATCATCTCGCCAGCCTGGTCGCCCGATGGCCAGCACCTCGCCTATGTCTCGTTCGAGGCCCGCAAACCGATCATCTACATACACACACTCGCCACCGGGCAGCGCAAGGTGCTCGCCAACTTCAAGGGTTCCAACTCGGCCCCCGCCTGGGCGCCGGATGGCAAACGGCTTGCCGTCGTCCTGACCAAGGACGGCCTGTCGCAAATCTACCTGATCAATGCCGATGGTTCGGCTGCACGCCGCTTGATCACTTCCTCCGGCATTGATACGGAGCCGGCATGGTCGCCCGACGGAAACTGGATCTACTTCACCTCCGACCGCAGCGGCGACCCGCAAATCTACCGAGCTTCCGCCACTGGCGGCTCTGCCGAGCGCGTCACCTTTGAAGGCGTCTACAACGTAACGCCGCGTCCCTCGCCCGATGGTGCCAAACTGGCTTTCGTGACCCGGAACGAGGGGCGTTTTCGGGTCGCCGTGATGGATATCGCCAGCCGGCAAGTCATGCCCCTCACCGACTCGGCGCGCGATGAATCGCCCAGTTTCGCTCCCAACAGCAACATGATCCTTTATGCCACAGACATCGGCGGCAGAGGCATGTTGTCGGCCACTTCCGTCGATGGCGCCATAAAACAGCGCCTCTCGGTACAGGCGGCCAATGTCCGGGAACCTGCCTGGGGTCCTCTGCAACAGTAATGTTTTGATTTTTCACTCAACCACTGGAGATACTATCGTGAAAAAACTGCTGCTCCCTTCATTAGTCGCTCTTGCGCTCGCCGCGTGCGGAACCGAACAGACGACCGAGGAAGCTTCCGCCGTCGATGATTCCGCGTCTTCTACGACGACTGTTCCTACTGTAACCACTCCCTCCAGAAGCGCTGCCAGTCTCGACCCGCTGGATCGGGCTGGCAACAGCGTATTCTTCGATTACGATAGCTACGTCGTCCGCAGCGAAGCCCGCCCCTTGATCGATGCCCACGCCAAGCGCTTGGCTCAGGATTCCAGCCGCAAAGTGACTATTCAAGGCAATGCTGACGAACGCGGCAGCCGTGAGTACAACCTTGCCTTGGGCCAAAAACGCGCCGAAGCCGTGCGCCGCGCGCTCCGTCTACTGGGTGCGCGCGATGCACAAATCGAAGCGGTCAGCCTGGGCGAAGAGCATCCGGCCTGCACCGAAACCACGGAATCGTGCTACGCCCAGAACCGGCGCGGCGATTTCGTCTACCTGGGCCGCTAAGCCTCAGTGACAGCAGGACGGTCTGTTCCAGACGAACCGGGAAAGGGATTCTCTCTTTTCCCATTTGCTCTGACTGGAACCCCAGCGATGAGCTGGGGTTCCAGGTTTGTGTCGGCATCGCCGGATATGCTGGGGCGGCTTCCTTGCCCCGAACGGAACAGCAAGGATCGGCGCGCGCAGAAAGGCGGTACATGAGCGCATTCATGCCATGACACTGCACATCCGCCCGAATGCAGGAACAAAAAAGGGCTGCACTTCGGCAGCCCCCTATTTTCGCGGATCGCGCCTTATTGTTCGCCCAGCACCGACACGGTAATCGGCACCACGACATCGGCGTGAAGCGCGATTTCGACCCGAACATCGCCAACTTGTTTCAGATGCCCGTCCGGCATGCGGATTGCGGCGCGCTCAACCTCGAAACCTTGCGCCGCAAGCGCATCGGCCACGTCGATATTGCTCACCGAACCGAAAAGACGTCCGTCCATACCGGCCTTGCGGGTGATTTGAACCATCAGCCCCTCAAGCTTGGCGCTTACCGCTTGCGCCACAGCCAATTTGCCGGACTGGGCGCGTTCGAGCTCAGCGCGGCGGGCTTCAAACTCGGCCTTGTTGGTTTCGGTGGCGCGCTTGGCAAGACCGTGCGGGATCAGATAATTGCGAGCATAGCCGTCCTTGACCTTGACCACATCGCCCAACGAGCCGAGCTTGCCAACCTTTTCGAGCAGAATGATTTGCATGATCGCAGCCCTCCTTATTGATGCAGATCGGTGTAAGGCAGCAACGCCAGAAAGCGCGCCCGCTTCACTGCGACCGACAACTGACGCTGATAGCCCGCCTTGGTACCCGTGATACGCGCAGGCATGATCTTGGCATTCTCGGTAATGAAGTCCTTGAGGACATCCACATCCTTGTAGTCGACTTCCTCGACCTTTTCAGCCGTGAAACGGCAGAACTTGCGACGCTTGAACAGGCCGCGGCCACCGCGGTCTTCTTTTTTCTTGAGCTTGGACTTGGACTTGGACTTGGGCTTGAAAGCCATTTTCAGTTTCCTTCCATGAATTCGATTACGTTCAGATGCAACACCGGCACACGGCTGCGCGCGCTTTTTGCCGCGACGAACCCCGTTACCGATACACTCGTTCCGGGAGCAGCGACAGCCAGTTTCTGCGCCAATTCGCCGATTGCCATCGCCGACAATTCCAGCTTCGCTTCACGTAAGATCCCCGCTTCGACTTGCTGGGACTCATGCGCCAACACGCAGGACAAGACTGGAGTGCCGGCCGGTGTGCGCCGCAAAGCCGATACCTCGACAATGCGCGCCGCCAGCCGAAATTCGTTGACGGCTTCCGTGGACACTCTCAGGCCGGGGCCGGTTCAACGGCTTCAGGTCCGGCGACGGGTTCGGGTTCGCCCTCGCCCTCACTTTCCGCCGCGCGCGCGCCAGCGAGCGACCGCGATTTTTCTTCCTTCATCATCGGCGAAGGCGCGGTGACCGCTTTCTTCTTCTTGATGGTGAGGTGACGCAGTACAGCGTCGTTGAACTTGAACGCATGTTCGAGTTCAGCGAGAGCTTCGTCATCGGTCTCGACGTTCATGAGCACATAGTGGGCCTTGTGCACTTTCTGGATCGGATAGGCCAATTGCCGGCGGCCCCAGTCCTCCAGCCGGTGAATCTGGCCGTTACGGGCGCTGACGATGCCCTTATAGCGTTCGATCATCGCGGGCACCTGTTCGGACTGATCCGGATGCACGATGAAAACGATTTCATAGTGTCGCATTGAGGCTCCTTTCGGTATGTTCAGCCCCCCGGCATGCGAGAAACCGGTGGAGCAAGGGAAAGCCTCTCATTGTGACAGAACGGGGGCGGCTCGCGCAAGCTACAGGCGTGACATGTTGTCAACAAACAGATTGCCCACCCCGATTACAGCCTCCTTCGCCGCCCAACAAAACCGGGCAAAGCTCGTGCTGCAACGCCAGGGACAGTTCATGCGCTCCCGGATTGCCTGAAAAAGCGCGCTCGGTTATAGTGTCGCTCCTTTGCCGGATGCAGCGAGGTTTTCAGATTACGGGCCTCCGCAGGCTGTGGGCGTCCGGAATGGTTCGGATCGCTCAAGTAGCGGCGCAATCTGGCGGGCCTTGAGGTTCCGCCGCTTTAGCTCAGTTGGTAGAGCAACCGCTTCGTAAGCGGTAGGTCGTCTGTTCGAGTCAGACAAGCGGCATCATCCTTTGAAGTGGCCAAAGTTCGTTTTGCCACTATACAACTCTATACACAATAAAATCAGTCTGTTACGTTGTACATACATTCCTTGCGTGCCAGGATGTGCTGGCCGGTGGTCTTGACAGACGGCCTTGCCCACGCTCAGAGGCTCGATCAGCACGCGGCGCACCTGCATCAACTGCCCGCCGCGCAGCTTGCCGGATTCGTAGGCGTCTTGCAGCGCCGCCTGCACGGCTTCGTCGCTGCTCGCACCCGCGATGGTGATCGCCACGTTGAGCGGCACACGACAGCCTTCGACGGCGACCAGCAGGCGCTCTTCGCCGTTCTTCAACAGAAGCATAATGCTCAAGCATTATTTTTAAATACATATTGACTACGCTCGCGCAAATCATGCTATGCTTTAGCCATCAATCTTCGACGCCTGAAGCATATGCCTTTGTTATTTATAGTTCTCGCCGCCATCCTTGCCGGATGCACCCATGCACCAACGGACAATCCCGTGCGCATGCCGGCTTTCGCGCATTTGCAGGCGGCACGGGAAAAACCGGAATTTTCGCCAGCCGGCCCCACGCGCCATCCCGGCCTTGATGCCGGGCCGCCGTCGTCGCAAGCCAGCGTCCGTCCGCTTGCATCCACCTCCCTTCCCATCGGCGTTCATCCGCCGGCGCCGGAGCCTGTTTACTCGCTCGATGTGCATCTGATCCCGGCGGGACAATTGCTCGCGGCCATCGCCCGCGACCAGCGGCTCGATTTCGACCTCCACCCTGGCGCCGATGGACTCGTCAGCCTGAGCGCCTTCGACCGTCCGCTGCCGGAACTGGTCGAACGCATTTGCGGGCAGGCCGGACTGCACTGTACGTTCGACGGACGCCGCCTCGCCGCAATGCCCGATACACCATTCCTGCGCGCCTATCGCATCGATTACGTCAACCTCGCGCGCGACATGAATGGCGCTGTCGCCACCAGTACCCAGATTGCCACCAGCGCCAGCGCCGTCGAAGGCGCGCGCGACAACGGCAGCGGCAATACTTCACTCACCCGCATCGAAACCAAGGCGGCCAATCACTTCTGGGAATCGCTCGAAGCCAGCATCCGCAGCCTGTTGAAAGAGCATGAGCGCCACATCCGCAAACCGCGCTGCGAAGCCCTGCGCCAGCGCGCCCCTTCCGCCGTAGGCGCTGCCTCCCCGGACTGCGGCGGCGGCGACGAACCGGCTTTCGTCGTCAGTCACCGCGAAACCGGCGTCCTGATGGTACTCGCCAGCGCCAGCCAGCACAGGCAGGTCGCCGAATTCGTCGATCTCGTGCAAGGCGCGGCACACCAGCAAGTGATGGTCGAAGCCACCATCGTCGAGGTCACGCTTGCCGATGGCTACCGGCAAGGCATCGACTGGAGCCGCTTCGGCGCGCCATCGGCCGAAATACGCCCGCGCGGCACGGACGATGCCGCCGCCATGACGCCGACCGTCGCCTATCTCTCGGATCGCCTCGGCCTGCGCCTCGACTGGCTGGAAACGTTCGGCACGGTCAAGGTGCTCTCCAGCCCAAGGCTCTCGGTGCTCAACAACCAGACGGCCATCCTCAAGGTGGTGGAAGAAGTGGTTTATTTCCTCGTCGATGCCTCGACCACCGAATACGGCAGCAACGAGCGCGAAAAAACCACGGCCACCACCAAACCACAATCGGTATCGGTCGGACTGGTGATGGCGCTCACGCCCCAGATCGGACGCGACGGTGAAATCACCCTCGGCGTTCGCCCAACCATTTCCAGCATCTCGGGATTCAAGGACGATCCCAATCCCACGCTGCGGGACATTCCCAACCGCGTCCCGCAGATACGCACGCGCGAAATCGAATCCGTGCTCCGGCTTGCCGACGGCGAAATCGCTGTCCTCGGCGGCTTGATGGAAGACAAGATCAACTACGATACCGGACGCATGCCGATTCTGGGCGCAGTGCCGCTACTCGGCGAATTATTCGCCCGGCGGGAAAACAGCGTGCGCCGTACCGAACTGGCGATCTTCCTGCGCCCGCGCCTGATCCGCCATCCCGGACTCGACGGCGATTACGCCGCCGAACGCGCGGCGCTGCCGGACGCCGCCTTCCTGCGCACGATGCCCGATCCCGGCAAACGCAACTTCCCGGCCGGGCGCGACATCCCCGCCGCCTCGCCTCTGCCTCCCTACACCGATACGCCATGAACGCCCCATATACCGCCGCCGCGCCCATCGGACAAACCCTGCTCGCCACCGGTCTGATCGGCGACGATCAACTGCGCATCGCCCTGCACGAGCAGCGCCGCGAACATCGCCCCTTCGGACAGGTATGCGTGGAACTGGGCTTCATCACCGAGGCCATGCTGCGCGACGCGCTTTCGGCCCGGCTCGGGCGGCAGGCGGTGGAACTCGCCGGAGCGGTCATCGACCCGGCGACGCTGGCGCTCGTTCCGGAAACGCTCGCCCGCCGCCACGCCGCGCTGCCGCTCGCCCATGACGAAGCCGCCGCCACCCTCACGGTGGCGATGGCCGATCCGCAGAACCTCATCGCCCTCGATGCGCTTGCCGCCCATTGCGGCCCATCCCTTCGTTTGCGCCCGGCGCTCGCCGCCGAATCCGAAATCCGCGAGGCGCTCGACCGCCATTACGGCTACCGTCTCGCCATCGACGATATCCTCCAGGAACTCGAAACCGCCGCGCCCGCCGCCGGCGCTTCCCGCAACGAAACCGCCCATCCGCTCACGCGCCTGGTCGATGCGCTGCTCATCGACGCGGTAAAGGCCGCGGCCTCGGACATTCACTTTGAACCCGAAGCCGGTTTCCTGCGCATCCGCTACCGCGTGGATGGCATCCTGCACCAGATGCGCGCCCTGCATGCCGGGCACTGGCCGCCCATGGCGCTGCGGCTCAAGGTCATGGCCGGACTCAACATCGCCGAAACGCGCGCGCCGCAAGATGGCCGCGTGTCGCTCACTGTCGCCGGGCGGCCCATCGACTTTCGCGTCTCCACCCTGCCGACGCTGCACGGCGAAAACATCGTGCTGCGCATCCTCGACCGCCAGCGCGGCATTGCCGCCCTCGACCGGATCGGCTTCGACCCGGTGCAACACGATGCCGTCGCGGGCATACTGGCCCGCCCGGAAGGCTTGATCCTCGTCACCGGCCCCACCGGCAGCGGCAAGACCACCACCCTCTACGCCATGCTCGACCACCTCGACGACGAGGCGCTCAACATCATGACGCTGGAAGACCCGGTCGAATACCCCATGGCGCGCATCCGCCAGACCGCAGTGGGAGAAGCGGCGCGGATCGACTTCGCCGCCGGTGTCCGCGCCTTGCTGCGGCAAGACCCCGATGTAATCCTCATCGGAGAAATCCGCGACGCGGAAACCGCCGAAATGGCCATCCGCGCGGCAATGACCGGCCATCGCGTTTTCGCCACCCTGCACACCAATACCGCCGTCGGCGTCATTCCCCGCCTGCTCGACCTCGGCATTCGCCCGGCGTTGCTCGCGGGCAACCTGTGCGGCGTGATCGCGCAGCGCCTCGTGCGCCGCCTGTGCCCGGACTGCCGCCGTCTCGCACCGGCAAGCGCCGAAGAACGCCGCTTCCTCGGTCTGCCCGCCAGCAGCGGCGAGGAAATCGTCCTCGCCCATGCCGCCGGCTGCCCGGCTTGCGGCGGCAGAGGGTATTGCGGTCGCCAGGCGATCTTCGAGGTACTGCCCATGGACGATGTACTCGACGAACTCATCGCCGCAGGCGCCACGCCCGCCGAACTCGCGCGGGCGGCCCGCAACCGGGGCTGCCTCGCGCTTAGCGACGATGGACGCCGCAAGGCGCTCGACGGCAGCGCCTCGCTCGACGAATTGCGCCGCGTCGTCGGGCCGCTCGCGCCCGCAGCGTCTTTGCCGGCAATGCCGCGATGAGCCATTACCGTTACCGCGCCTGCGACGCGCACGGACACATCGTCCGCGGCGAATGCGAAGCCGCAAGCCTCGACGAACTCGAAACGCGGTTGCGCAGCCATGGGCTGGAACTTCTCGGCGGCAAGCCCGCACCCGTCTGGACAAGGCGCTTCCGGCCGCGACGCATCCCCCGCCGCGAATTGATCCATTTCTGCTTTCACCTCGAACAACTGCTTGGCGCGGGCGTCCCAATGCTCGATGCGCTCGCCGATCTCGGCGAAAGCAACACCCAAGCCGCCATGCAGGCACTCGCCGCCAGCCTGCGCGCCGAAGTCGAACGCGGCCAGCCGCTTTCCGCCGCCATGGCCCGGCACCCGCAGACCTTCGACGAAGTGTTCCGCAGCATGCTGCGCGCGGGCGAAGCCACGGGCGATCCCGCCTCCGTGTTGCGCCAGATTGCCGCCGACCTTGCCCGCGCCGACGAAATCGGCGCGCACGCCCGCAAAATCGCCATTTACCCGCTCATCGTCGCAGCCTTACTCGGCAGCGCGGTCGTGGTCGCACTCACCCAGGTCGTTCCGCAAGTCGCCACCTTGTTTCGCAGCAGCGGCGAAACGCTGCCACTCTCGACACGGATACTGATCGGATTCTCCGGCTGGTTCGGCCAGTATGGCTGGCTGCCGCCGCTGGCGCTCCTCGCCCTTGCCGCCGGCCTTTCGGCGGCGGCGGCGCGGTATCCCGGATGCCGCCTCCGGCTGCATGCCCTCGCATTGCGGCTTCCCCTCGTCGGGCCGATCCGGCAACGGCTGGCATTGGCCCGCATCGCCAGCGTGCTCGCCATGCTCTATAACAGCGGCATCACCGTGATCGACGCGCTCGCCAGCGCCGCGCATGCAACGCCGAACCTGGCGATTCGCGCCGGCATCGAAGCCGCCCGCGCGCGCATTGCCACCGGACAAGGCATTGCCGGCGCATTCGAGTCTACCGGCCTCTTTCCCCGCCTCGTGACCCGCATGCTGCATCTGGGCGAGCAAACCGGACGCCTCGACAATACCCTCGGCCAACTCGTCTATTTTTACGAGCGAGACGCCCGCGAAGCCATCGAACGCTTGCAAGCGAGCATCGAACCCGCGCTCACCGTGGCAATGGGGCTCCTGATGCTATGGATCGCGCTCGCCGTCCTCGGCCCGGTCTACGACATCATCACCCGGCTGCCGGTCTGAGGCGCGCGATGGAATATTTCATGCTCATCGACGCGCGCGGCATCGAAGCATGGCATTCCGCCCGGAACGGTATCGAACGCGCGGCGGCGTTTTCCGCCGCCGACCCCGAAGCCGCCACGCGGCTGCGCGGCTGGCTCGCCAATACGCGCAGCCGCTGCATCCCGGTCGCCGATCTGGCCGACGAGCGCCACCTCATCGAACGGCTGCCGCGCGTTTCGCGCGCCGACCGGCGGCTACTCATCGACCGGCGGCTGGCACAACACTTTCCGGATACACCAATAACTCATGCAGGGCCGCAACCCTCCGCGCCCGAAGACGGCCTGCTCGAACCCATGCTGCTGGCCGCCCTGACTCGCCCGGCACACCTTGCACCATGGCTGGAAATCCTTGGCGAAGCCGGTTCACGCGGCCAGATCGACGTGCGCGCCTTGACCAGCGTGCCCTTTCTCCTTGAGCACTGGTATCGCCGCCAGCGCATGTTTCCGGCACAAAGCCTGCTGCTCGCCCCCGGAGCGGACGGCATGCGGCAAATCTTTTTCCGCCAGCGCCGCCTTGCCTTTTCCCGCGTCATCCCGGCAAGGAGCGATACCCTCGCCGGCTGCCTACCGGTCTACCGCGACGAACTCGCGCAAACCCTGGCATGGCTGTCCTCGCAACGCCTGAGCGACGGACCGCCGCCGGTCAGCGTGCTGGCAACGGCGGACGACCTGCCGATTCTGCGCGAGATCGCTTCCCCTGCCGGCGACGATATCTCATTCATCGATCCGGCCCGGCACATGCGCGCAAATACTGGAATTTCATCTTCCGCTTTCGCCATTTCGGCGCTTGCCTTGCAGGAAGCGCGCCGCGCCGGTGCATTTGGACATCATCCTGGATGTTACCGATGCCCCCAACTGCGGCGCGCCCGGCGGATCGCCGGCACGCGGCGGATTGCGATCGCGCTTGGCATGGCGCTCACCGCCTCCGGCCTTGGCGCGGCAGCGGTCGACTTTACCGCCGCCGCGCGCCTGCACGACGAAACGGCGCAACTCGCCGCCAGGCAACGAATCCTGCAAGACGAGATCGACAAGCTGGACGCAAGCGCCGCCCGCCTGCCCGGCGTCGACGAATTTGCCGCCTGGCTTGACACCGGTGAACGCCTCATTCGCGCAACGGGCATCGCCCCCGCGACCGTTTTGCAAGCCGTCGCCGATTTACTCGCCGAAGCGCCATGGGCGCATCTCGAAACACTCGCATGGGAGCGCGCGCAAAACGGACACGCCCCTGCCTTGCTGCCCGAATTCGCCGCGAAAGACTTTCCCTCCGGGGATACGGCATCCGCCATCGTCGCGCTGGAAATCTCGCTGGACGGCAACGCGCCGCCGCCGCAAGCCGCCGCCGCGGCCTTGAGCGCGCATTGGCAACGGCTGCACGGCAACCCCATGCAAGCGCAACCCGGCATCGATACCGGTACCGCTCTTTTACGGCTCCAGGCGACCTTGCTCCCGCCGGACGCCATGACATCGACACTCCAGACAAGCGCGCGATGAAATTTTCCGCGATATTGCCCCTGCCGCCCTTGTTGCGCCGCGCCCTGCTTTTCTGCGCGGCGGCGGTCACTGCCGCATCGTTCGCCTGGCGCACCGCCGCCAACCTGCGCGCGGCGCAAGAGACGGCGGCCAACCGTTCACGCGCGGCGGCGCAAACACTCGAAACACGCCTGGCACACCACCGCGAAACCGAAATCCGCTATGCGGCGCTCACGCAACGCGCCAACGCGCTCGCCGCCTTGGCGGCCCAATCCCCGGACGATACCGAATGGGAACGGCTCGCCAAACGGCTGACCGAAGACACGCGCATCGCCGGCCTCGTCCTGCGCACCCAGTCCGGCCCGGCGGCATTTCCCGCGCCCGGCGGCCTGCTCCCCTTCGATATCCGGCGCTTGCGGATCGACGCCGATCTGCTGCATGAAGAAGCCTTGCTCACACTCGATGCCATGGCCGCGGACATTCCCATACACCTCATTCCGGCAGGCTGCGCCTTGCGCCGCGAAACGGACGCGACGCCGGCCACGCTGCGGGCGCATTGCGAGTTCGACTGGATGGCATCCATACCGCTCACGGAAGCGCCTCAATGATGAATACATGCGCGCGCATCCTTTTGCTCGCCACCTCATTACCCGCGCTGGCAGCGGAACCGGCCAGCGCGCCGCCGCCATTACAGTCAACCGCCACACTCGCCGGCCGGATTTTCTTCACTGCCGCCGAACGGCGCACCCTGGAAACAAACGCGAAAGCATCGCTCACGCCTGCCGCGCCACCGCCGATACCGCCCGCCGCATTGCCGAATCCGCGCCGTTTCGATGGCGCTTTGTGGCGCGGGAACCGCCTCGTCGCCCTGTGGTTCGACGGCAACGCGGACGACCTGACCGACAACCCCGCCATCCGCATTACCGACGGCGCGCCGGTCGCGACACTCGACAAACACCGTAAAGCCCTGTTTCCGGGAAAAACATGGCCGCCGCGAAACAGCGGGGAATCGCCATGATTCCCCGCCTTTTTCCCCGGCGCGCACGCGGCGGCACGCTCCTTGCCATCGTGATCCTGCTGCTGCTTGCGGCCAACGCCACACTCGCCGCAGCCCGGCATCTCCTTCACCAGTCCGGACGGCGAGCCGAAGCGCACAGCGCCGCCACACTCGCCGAAGCCAAGGCGGCACTCCTCGGCTACGCCATCGGCTACCCCGAACTGCATCCCGGACAAGGGCCGGGCTATTTGCCATGTCCCGACGACGCCAACACCGGTTCAGCCCCCGGCGTAGCCTGCCATGCCCGCGGCCTCGGGGCGTTTGGGCGCTTCCCTTACCGCACACTGGGCTTGCCGATACCGACCGATGGCCGCGGGCAATGCCTGTGGTATGCGGTTTCCGGCAGCTTCAAACACAATCCCAAAGCACTGACGCTCAACTGGGACAGCTCAGGGCAATTCGAGATCGTCGATACCGCCGGACGCACGCTCGGCGGCGAAGGCCACAGCGCCGTCGCCGTGCTCATCGCGCCTGGCCCGCCATTGCCGGGCCAGGAACGCCCGCCCGCCGCCGTCGCCATGGGCGCGCAACGCTGCCCCGGCAGCGACAACCCCGCCGCCGATCTCCCGGCCTTCCTCGACCGCGCCTACGACAGCGGTTTCGCGGAGGGCATCGCCATCACCCACGGCCTGCCGGGATCGAACGCAAACGACATCGTCGCCTGGCTCACCGTCGACGATATATTCAATGCCCTGCGCCTGCGCCCCGATTTCCCCGCCCTGATCGACACCGCGCTCGACGCCGCCGCCACGGCATTGCAAGCCTGGCTCGACGATCCCAGCCTCATCGCCGCCCATGCCGAAACCATCGTCGATGGCCGCGCCCATGGCCGGTTTCCCGGCGCTGCCGCCTCCGGCGTCGCGCCGGAAGCGGCGGACATCCACGACAACTGGCGCGACCAATTGCGCTTCGTCGCCTGCACCGGCGAAACCGCCTGTCTGACGGCGACGCTCGCCGACTCGGCCACATCGAACGCCAGCGCCGTTGCCGAGGCATGCCGCGCCATCGTGCTCTTCGGCGGCGAGCGGCTGCGCGGCGATACCCCGCAACGCCGCCGCACCGGCACTGAACGCGCCGACCCGGCGCAATACCTCGAAGGCGAAAACCTTGCGAGCTACACCACCGGCGCGGGCGGCTACAACGGCTTTCGCCATTACACCATCATCGACCGCCGGCAACCCGCCAGCGAGGACATCGTCCGATGCATACCGTAAGCGCGCGCGGTTTCACCCTCGTCGAAATGGCCATCGCGCTCATCGTGTTGAGCCTCGTCACCGGCGCGCTCGTCACGCCGCTCGCCGCCCGGATCGAAGCCAGCCAGCGGCGCGAAGCCGAAACCCTGCTCGACGACATCGCCGAAGCCCTCATCGGCTTCGCCCTGCTTCATGGCCGCCTGCCGTGCCCAAGCACCGAAACCGACCCCGGTAGCCCCGCCTATGGACTCGAACAATCTCCGCCATGCGCAACCGGCATCCCCGGCTATCTGCCCTGGCGCACGCTCGTCCTGCCTGCCCATGACCCCTGGGGCGGCCCGCGCGCCAACGCCGCCGCGCCATGGATCGGGCACTGGCGTTACCTGCCGGACAAAAACTTCACGGCAAGTCCAATCGCGCTTGAGACCTTGCCCAATGGCAACATCCAGATCCACGACCACGACAACAAGCCGCTCACCACGGTCGAATCCCGCATCGTCGCCGTCGTGTATTCCACCGGCCCCAACCGCCGGGACGATGGCCGCAATGCCGGCTGGTCGCCCGCCACGCCCACATTTGAAGCCGGAGAGCCGACGCCCGGCTTCGACGACCAATTGCGCTGGATCGGCCACCCCCTCCTCACCGCCCGCCTTGCCCGAAGCGGACGGCTGTAAGCCCCAGGGCATCCACCATTCACTACCGCAAGGAGAATCGTATGCACAGCAAGCAAATCGCCCGTCAATCCGGCTTCACGCTGGTCGAGATTTCCATCGTTCTCGTCATCGTCGGGCTGTTGCTCGGCGGCGTACTCAAAGGCCAGGAATTGATCGACAGCGCAAAAACCAAAAATCTCGCCCAGGATTTCCGCTCCGTGCCGATGTTCATCAACACCTACCAGGACATCTTCCATGCCCTGCCCGGCGACGACAGCCGCGCCCGTTCTCACGTCTGCCCCGCCTCGGATACCGCATGCACCGTCAATGGCAACGCCAACGGCAGCATCGGCGGCAACTGGAACGACGAGACCGGCGCCGGAAGCGAAGCCATTTACTTCTGGCAACACATCCGCCTTGCCAATCTCGCCGCCGGCGCAACCAGCATCGCGGACCCCGATTTCCTGCCGCTCAACAGCGTGGGCGGACGCCTCGGCATCCAGACGGGCGGCGCAACGGCCCCGTTGGGCATCTCCGGCAACTACATCATCTGCTCGGCGGGCATCCCCGGCAAAATCGTCCGGCAACTCGACGGCATGCTCGACGATGGCAACCCGGCGACCGGCGCGATGCGGGCGGGCGTCGTCACCGATAGCGCACTGGCCGAAGCCGCCACGCTGGACGACGGCACGGCCTATGTCGCCTGCCTCGGCGTTTGAAAAACGAAGCGCGCGTAGACGCTCCCGGCGACGTCTACGCTGCCGCGACCCACGCCCGCGCCGTGTCCAGCATCCGGCAGGAATAGCCCCATTCGTTGTCGTACCATGCCAGGACTTTGACGAGCGTCTTACCGTTTTCGCCTGTCAGTACGCGGGTCTGCGTGGCGTCGAACGTGGAGGAAACCGTCGTGTGATTGAAATCGGAGGACACGAGCGGGTCGTTGTTCATCGCCAGGATGCCTTTCAGGGGGCCGGCGGCGGCGGCGGTCAGCAGTGCATTGATTTCTTCTTTCGTCGTGGCGCGCCCAGGGGTGAAGGTCAAATCCACCAGCGAGACGTTGATCGTCGGCACCCGCAGCGAGAAACCGTCGAACCGGCCCTTCAACTGCGGCAACACGAGGCCCACGGCCTTGGCCGCGCCGGTCTTGGTCGGGATGATGTTGGCTGCGGCGGCCCGCGCCCGGCGCAAATCCTTGTGACGCACGTCGACCGTTACCTGATCGTTGGTATAGGCGTGAATCGTGGTCATCAAACCTTGTTCGATGCCGACGGACCCGGACAGCACCTTGGCGACGGGGGCAAGGCAATTGGTCGTGCAGGAAGCGTTGGAGACGACCGTCATCGTGGAAGCGAGCACGCCTTCATTGACGCCGTAGACCACGGTGGCATCCACGTCGTCGCCGCCGGGCGCGGAGATGAGTACCTTTCTCGCGCCTCGCGCCAGCAATGCCTGCGCTTTTTCCTTGCTGGTGTAAGCGCCGGTGCATTCGAGCAGCAGATCGACGCCGTATTTCGCCCAGTCGATATCCCTGGGGTCCTTGGTGGAATGAAAAGGAATTTTCTCGCCATCGACGATCAGGACATTGTCGCCTTCGGTTTCGACCGGCGCGCCGAAACGCCCGTGCGTGGTGTCGTATTTGAGCAGATGGGCATTGGTGGCGAGGCCGCCGGAGCCGTTGATGGCAACGACATCGAATTCGTGTTGCAGACCTTGTTCGTGGATGGCGCGGAAAGTACAGCGGCCAATGCGTCCGAAACCGTTGATGGCGACCTTGATGGTCATGGATTTCTCCTGTGATGGTGGCCGCTGTCCGGGACTTTCGCGGCGGATGAAAGAGCATGATTCTAGCGAGGAATGGTGCCGTGTGGGGCCGATGAAGGCCGACGATACCGCCACGCTGGCGCTGTTGCGCCGCAGCCGCCGAAGGCAAAGCGCCAGTGAACTTGCCCCTCCAAAACGGAGGCCAGGAAATGATACTTTCATCGCAACCTGGAGATTTCCCGATGCAACGTATTTCCCGTCGTCGCTACACAGATGCCCGTTTTCGGGCAGACTCTCCAATGGCTTCCGTTCCGCCGGTTCGCAGTGTGTTATCCACAGGGTTTACCCACAGAAACCGTGGATAAAACGGGTTATTTTGCATTGCATGGATCGCTCCGCCGCGATCCGGAAACGGACATCCGCGACACGCTTCTTTCTCTCCCGTTCCCCCGATATACTCGCCAGCCACGCCATCAGTGGAGATATTCCATGAAACCCGAGACGCTCGCCGTTCACGGCGGCTACGCCCCCGACCCCACGACCCATGCCGTCGCGGTGCCGATTTATCAGACGACCTCCTATTCTTTCGACGATACCCGCCACGGCGCGGATTTGTTCGACCTCAAGGTGGCGGGGAATATTTATACCCGCATCATGAACCCCACCAATGCGGTGCTGGAACAGCGCGTTGCGGCGCTGGAAGGCGGCATCGGGGCGCTGGCAACGGCTTCCGGCATGGCCGCGATCGCCTATGCCATTCAAACCATTGCCGAAGCGGGCGACAACATCGTTTCCGCCGCCACGCTCTACGGCGGCACTTACAATCTTCTCGCTCATACTTTTCCGCAACTGGGCATCGAGACGCGCTTTGCCGATTACCGCAATCCGGACAGCTTCCGGGGCTTGATCGACGGACGCACCAAGGCCGTTTTCTGCGAATCCGTCGGCAATCCGCTCGGGAACATCACGGATTTCGAGCCGCTGGCCGCCATTGCCCATGAAGCGGGCATTCCGCTGATTGTCGATAACACGGTGCCCTCCCCTTATCTGTGCCGGCCTTTCGAGCATGGGGCGGATATCGTCGTGCATTCGCTCACCAAGTATCTCGGCGGACACGGCAATTCGCTCGGCGGCATTATTGTCGATTCGGGCAAATTCCCTTGGGCGCGATACAAGACGCGCTTCCCGAGATTGAGCGAGCCGGATGTTTCCTACCACGGCGTGATCTATACGGAGGCATTCGGCGAGGCGGCTTATATCGGGCGCGCCCGCGTCGTGCCGCTGCGCAATCAGGGCGCGGCGCTTTCGCCGTTCAACGCCTTCCTGATCCTGCAAGGCGTGGAAACCGTCGCCCTGCGACTCGACCGTATTTGCGACAACGCGCTCAAGACCGCGCAATTCCTCAAGGGACACGCCAGGGCGTCGTGGGTCAATTACGCCGGTCTGCCCGATCATCCCGATCACCCGCTGGTGCAAAAGTATCTGGGGGGCCGCGCTTCGGGCATCCTCACCTTCGGCGTCAAGGGCGGCGCGGAGGCGGGCGCGCGCTTCCAGGATGCGCTCCGACTTTTCACGCGGCTGGTCAATATCGGCGATGCCAAGTCGCTCGCCTGCCACCCGGCTTCCACCACACATCGGCAACTCAATGCGGAAGAACTGGCCAAGGCGGGCGTGTTGCCCGACATGGTGCGCCTGTCCATCGGCATCGAGCACATCGACGACATCCTTGCCGATCTCGATCAGGCGCTGGCGGCGGCCTGAGCGGGGGAAAGGAAGCGTTCAGCGTATTTCTATCCGCTCGAACACGGACGGCAGGATGGAGCGGATGTCGCCGCCAAGGGCGTCGACATCAGGGGCGTCGTCGTCAGGCGCGTCCGCCTCCGGTTCGGAGGCGGGCTGCAACTCGGAAACGGGCGGCGGTTCGAGAGCGCCGAGCCGCGATTCGATCATGATCGCCACGCGGCGATTGCGCGCCCTGCCCGTCTCGGTATCGTTGCCGGCGACCGGACGCTGGTCAGCATAGCCTGCGGCGGTGAGGCGATCCGGAAAAACGCCGCTTTCGACGAACAGGCGCACTACGGCGGAAGCCCGGACGGCGGAGAGTTCCCAGTTGGAGGGGAAACGGTAGTTGTTGATCGGCAGGTTGTCGGTGTGCCCTTCGACCGTGATCGGAAATTCCGTCGTCGAGATGACGCCCGCCACGGCGCGCAACGCCGTCACCGCTTCGCTGCCGAGCACCGCCTCGCCGGGCGCAAAGAGCGCGCTGGCGTTGATCTCCACCGTAACGCCGAATGCGCCTTCGGTGACGTTGACTTGGCCGTTTTCGGTCAAGGGGCGCAGCACGCCGCGGATGGCATCGGCCATGTTGCGCATTTTCTGCGTGGTCTGCCGCCTGCGTTCGTCGGCTTGCTTGTTGTGCGCGCCAGCCCGCCTGGGCCGGACCGGCGGCGGCGCCATCGCGCCCGGCGGCACCACGATCTGCGGGTTCTCCATGGCGATGTCGGCGCTGCGGAACGCTTGCCCCAATGCATCGGAGAGCGCGCGGTACTTGCCTTCATTGAGCGAACTGAGCGAGTACATGACAACGAAGAAGGCGAACAGCAGGGTAATGAAATCGGCATAGGAAACGAGCCAGCGTTCGGTGTTTTCGTGTTCCTCGCCACGGAATTTGCGGTGTCGCGGCATGGCGCTTCCTCAGTGGATGCGGCCCTGCATCCGGCTCTCGATGATGCGCGGGTTGTCGCCGCTGGCGATGCCCGTCAGGCCGTCGATGAACATCTCGCGCCGGGCGGCCCGGGAACTGATGTGGGCCATGAGTTTTTTGGAGATGGGCAGGAATACGAGGTTGGCAAGGCCGACGCCATAGATGGTGGCCACGAAGGCAACCGCGATGCCCGCGCCGAGTTTCGTGGGATCGGTGAGGTTTTCCATGACGTGGATCAGCCCAAGTACCGCGCCGAGGATGCCGATGGTCGGCGAGTAGCCGCCGGCGCTCTCCCATATGCGGGCGCTTTGACGCAGGCGCGCCGCCCAGGCGTCGGTTTCGATTTCGAGCGACTCGCGCAGGAATTCGGGTTCGGCGCCATCGACGAGCATTTGCAGGCCGCGGCGCATGAAGGGTTCGCCAAGACTGTTGATGTGCCGTTCCAGTACGAGCAGGCCGTCGCGCCGCGCCACCGTGCTCCATCCGACGAGGAGGGCGACGATCTGCGCATGATCGGCGCGCGGCGGGACGAAAACCCATTTGAGCATTTTCACGCCATCGAGAAAGACTCGCAGCGGGCTTTGCAGCAGTACTGCGCCGGTCGTACCGCCAACGACGATCATGAAAGCCGCCGGTTGCAACAACGAGGAGAGGTGACCGCCTTCGAGCATTTGCCCGGCAAGGATGGCGCCCAGGGCGAGGACGATGCCGATAATGCTGGAGCTATCCATGGCGGCGCTTCCCCTCAGGCTTCCGCCGCGTTTCCGGACGAGCGGCCGCGCCGCGCGCCTTTGCCGGCCTTGGCCGCGAGCAGCCCGGCCATCTGGGCGCGCAAGCGCGCCACGGCTTGGCTGTGAAGCTGGCTCACGCGGGATTCCGTTACCCCAAGCACTTCGCCGATTTCGCGCAGGTTGAGATCTTCGTCGTAATAGAGCGCCATCACCATTTTTTCGCGTTCGGGCAATTCTCCGATAGCCTTGACCAGCCTCGTCCTGATGTCGGCGTTTTCCAGCAATTCGAGGGGGCTTGCGCCGGTTTCGCCAAGGTGGCGTTCGAGGAAATCCTCGCCATCGTCGGAAGAAAAATCCTCGAAATACACGAGTTGATGTCCCCGCGCATCCTGCAACATGCGCTGGTATTCGGGCAGCGGCATGCCGAGATGCGCGGCCAGTTCGGCTTCACTGGGCGAGCGGCCGTTTTTTTGTTCGAGTTCCCGGATGGCCGTTTCGATGCGGCGCATGTCGCGCCGCGCACTGCGCGGAGCCCAGTCGGCTTCGCGCAGGCCGTCGAGCATTGCGCCGCGGATACGCTGCGCGGCATAGGTTTCAAATTGCGCGCCCATGCCTTCCTCGAAGCGGTTGAGTGCTTCAAGCAGCCCCATCATGCCGTTCTGTATCAAATCTTCGACTTCGACGCTGGCGGGCAGCCTGGACATCATTTGATATGCAATACGCTTTACCAGCGGCGCATAGGAAGCCACCAGGCTATCTGTATCGAGTCGGCCTTCAGCGTCACGCATCCATGCGACCTGTCATTGCACGCGCCGTGACCATTGCGGCACGGGCGCGACGAAAGCGGGATATTCCCTTTTTTACCGGCGACGGTATTGCCAGGCATCACGACGCCATACAAACGTCCCGCATCGCCTCACCCGGACGCCCCGGCTTCCCGCCATGGGCGGGCATCCGCGAGGCGGCGCAGGAAACTCGCGCCCGCCTCGCGCGCCGAGGACGCGGATGGCATGCGGGTCAGACCCGCCGCCAGATCGTCGCGTTCGACTTCGCCGAGCCAGACCAGCGGAATGCCGACATGTTGCCGCACCAGCACTTGCAAGGATATGAAAAAATTCCGCGCATCGGCGATGCCGCGCGCCCGTGTTACCGCCACATGCAAGGATCCCGCACCGGCGGCGGCCAATTGTTTGACCGTGCGGTAAGCATCGGTTGCGCCGATGGCGCTGGCCTCGGCCACCAGCAAACGCTGAGGCGCGGCCAGCACGAACGGCGAGGGGTCCCTGGCCGAATCGCAACCGGCATGGATCAATACGAAACCGGCATGGCTGTGCAACACCCGCAAGGCTTGCACCAGGCAGGCGCGGCGGGCATCGTCGAGCAAGGGCAAGGCGAGCGCGGCGGCGGCGGCGGGAACACGCCCGAACAGGCCGGCCACCGGCTGCAAGAGTCCGGCCAGTGTCATGCGCCCGTCGAGCATTTGCAGGAGATCGGGGCCGGGCGCAAGCCCCAGTGCATCGGCGAGCGCCTCGTCGCCCGTCGCTTCGTCGAGCAGCAGCACGCGCTGGCGCTGCGCCGCGATGCGATGCGCGGCAAGTACCGCATTGCCGGCGCGGTAGCGGCCCGTGGCATAGAAAGCGACCACCGCGGGCGGGGTCTGGCGAAACAGCCGGCGCAGACCGGCAGCCTGGTCTTCGCGTCCGTCGATCATGTCAGGCTCCTTGCGCGGCAAGCATCGCTCCCGCGTCATCGCCGCCGAGCCGCCATGGCGACTCGTCCATCTGCGGACGCAAAGCCCGATGCAGCAGCCAAACGCGCCTGGGCAGGTGCAAATCCTCGGGAACGCGCTGCCCGTTGGTGATGTAGCAGATGTCGAGTTTGCGGCGGACGGCGACATCGATTGCCGGTGCGAGCGAGGCCGCTTCGTCTTCCTTGGTGAGAATGCAGCCCACCGTTTCCGGCCCGCTGAACGCTTTCACCACATCGTCGAGGGTGTCGCCGCGGCAGGTTGCGTTGAGCAGGAGCAGGCGGCGCACTTCGCCCGCCCCGGTCAGCATCGCGGCCTGCGCGGCAACCGCGCGATCACGCTGGCTCATTCCCATGGTATCGACGAGCACCATGCGCTTGCCGCGCAGGTCGAACAGGGTTTGACGCAATTCGGCGGCATCGCGCACCGCGAAAACCGGCACGCCGAGAATGCGGCCGTAGATGCGCAACTGTTCTTGTGCGCCGATGCGGTAGCCGTCGGTCGTAATCAGGGCCAGTTGACCGGCGTCATGACGGGTCACGAAGCGCGCCGCCAGTTTGGCGACAGTGGTGGTTTTGCCGACGCCGGTGGGGCCGACGAGAGCGAACACGCCGCCCGCGTCGATGATTTCATCGTCGTTCGCGCGCACCTTCAGGCGTTGTCCGAGCGCCGCAGCCAGCATTTTCAGTGCATCTCCAGGCGAAGCATCCGCGCCGACGGCCTTGCACAATTCACGCGCAACGGCAGCGGAAAAACCGGTTGCGAGCAATCGCCCGAGCACTTCGGCGCGAACCGGCGCGTTCCGGCGCGTTTCATTCCAGGAAAAACCGCTCAATTCGCGCTCGATGACACCGCGTATGCCGGTGATCTCCTCCATCAGCCGAGCGTTGGTCTGTTGCAGGGCGCGTATGCGTTCGTCGTCCGCGCCGCGGGCGGCGACTTTTTCGGCCACGCGCTCCGCCATCTTTTCCATCGTCCGCTCGCTGCCCATGGCTTCGTTGCGGGCAGGCTTTCCGAACACCGGGGCGTTGGCGCGCGCCGGGGCATCCGCGAAATCCACCGCGCCGCCCTGGCGCGCAGCGCGGCTGGCGTCGTCAACGCGGGGCGGCGTGAAGGGGCGGATGTCTTCCGGACGGAGGCCGGAAGCGACGGGCAGTTCGCGGCGCGGCGCATGGGCGGCGAGATGCCGGGGGATCGTCTCCGCCGCAAGATTGGAGAGCGTGACGTGGAAATCCCGGTCGTCGTAATCTCCGGCAGTCCCGGCGGACTGCCGCGTTTCGTCACGGGCTGGATGCGGGCGGGACGGACGCGCGGACGGGGCGGCATGCAAGGTATCGATGGCGCCCGCGGGCAAGGCGAGGATTTCGACCCCGCCCGCAACGGCCCGGTTCGAGAGCACGATGGCTTCGGCGCCCAGTTCCGCTTTCAATGCCCGCAAAGCCTCACGGGCGGTGGGGGCGAAATAGCGTTTGACATCCATGGCTCGAATCTCCCGGTTTGAAACGCGCCCGCAGCGCGATCCCATGGAAATTATGCACCCCGCTCCCGCGCCGGAATGGCAGGAATAAACCTGTTTTCCGCCATCTATTTCTCACGGTGCGGCATAAGCCCATCATGCAATGACACATACAGGCTATATAATGTAATGCACATCCGGATGAGATAGTTCCATTGAATGGAAAATACGTATTAGCTTATACGTATAAGTACGTCTCGCAACCGATAAAGCAACCCCATACGACGAAGATGGTTTTTCACCTTGACGATACGGCTCTGCGCCATCCACGCACAAGGGCGGCAAACCCCTTCCGCAGGGTATGCCATGATCTCTCGCCGCCCATCGCCACGATATTCTCCAATACGGGCATTCCATCTCCCACGCCGCGGTCACGACAGGCAGCCGCATGAAGAAAAGCAGCTCCGATTCGTTCCGGAACCGCGTAATCAGTTGCAGCCTCCTGATGGGCGGCATTTTGTTTGCCATGATGTTGACGGTCAATTTCTATTCGGTCAGCGAGCAGACCGAAAGCCGGATCAAGACCCGTATCGACGTTACCAACGCTGCCTATCTGGCGGCCCTCGTCGGCCCGCTGGCCGGGCAGGATTACGCGGCCCTGTATGACATACTCAGCGCCTGGAAAGAAAGCGACGACATCACTTACCTTGTTGTCATGAACGCCGAGGGGCGCCGTCTGGCCGAAACGGGGCTGGAGCATGGCGCGCCCCTGCCCGCCCCCGACAATGCCGGTACAGCCGTCCGCCACATCCGCTTCGACGTGGACTATTCCGGCCAACGTTACGGTTCGGTGCAATACGGCTTATCGACCGACTACCTTGCCATCGATCGCGAGAAACTGATCCTGTACAACTGCCTTGCCGCACTCGTGGGAATCGGTCTATTCTCGATCATATCCATCACATTGTCCCGGCACATCATCAAACCCCTGCTGGCCTTGAGCGTCGCCGCCGAACGCATCGGCGCGGGCAACTACGACGTGCGGATGGACGCCACCGGCGTCTCCGAACTCGACAGCCTGATTACTCATTTCCGATCCATGGCGTTCACGGTAAGCAGCAAAGTGTCGATGCTCGAATGGCAAGCGCAACACGATGCGCTCACCGATGCCTTCAACCGGCGGGCATTTCAACAGTACACCGCGGAGTTGCTCGACGATCCCGGGGTGACGGACGTCACCATGCTCTACATCGACCTCGATCAATTCAAGGCCATCAACGACAACTGCGGCCACAATGCCGGAGACATCCTGCTCACCCGCGTCGCCCACCTGCTCGAATCGCGCTTGAACAACGCATTCGTCGCCCGCATCGGCGGCGACGAATTCGCCGCGGTCGTGACGCTGAACGACGAGGCGGACATCCGTCACTTGGCGCAAAGCATCATCGACGATGTCTCCAGCATCCATTTTGAATGGGAAAGCCAAAGCTACCGGGTCGGCACAAGCATCGGCGTAGCCTCCTGCCGCACGCTCGGCACCCGTTCGCTCAAGGATCTGATGATCGCCGCCGATACCGCCTGCTTCGGCGCCAAGGAGCGCGGGCGCAATCGCATCCAGATCTACCGCCCCAACGACGACTACTTCTGCCAGCGGCGCGAAGAATTGCGTAACGTGGCGGAATTCAACAACATGCTCGCCCAGGACCGCTTCATGCTCTACCACCAGCGTTTCTCCCCGCTGGCGGGCAACCGGAGCAGCCATACCGAAATCCTGCTTCGCGTGCGCAACAACGATGGCGGCATCGACCCCCCAACGAACATCATCCACGCCGCCGAACGCTACAACCTGATGCCGCACATCGACCGCTGGGTCATCGAGAGCGCCTGCCGCCAGATTTCACAGTGGGAAAAAAACCACTGTCCAATCAGCGTCGACTGCTTTGGCATCAACATCTCGGGCGCCAGCCTTTCAGATGAACGCTTTCCGGATTTCGTCCTCGGTCAGATTCGTACCAGCGGCATCAACCCGAAAAAACTGTGTTTCGAGATCACCGAAAGCAGCGCCGTCACCAACATCGAACCGGCGCTGCACTTCATCGAGAGCGTGCGCAAGGCGGGCGCCGCGGTGGCGCTTGACGATTTCGGAAGCGGTTTATCGTCGTTCGCCTATCTCAAGCGTTTCCAGGCCGACTATCTGAAAGTCGATGGCACTTTCGTCAGCAACATCGACGGCGATTCAACCAGTTTCGCCATCGTCAAGGCCATCGTCACCCTGGCGCGCGCCCACGGTCTCCATACCGTGGCCGAATACGTGCACAACGCGGGCATCCTCAAACTGATTCGTGAAATCGGCATCGACTATGCCCAGGGTTTCCAATGCCACAGACCGGAACCTCTCGACTGGCTCGCTCCCCGGAGCGCGACCGCGATCCAGTGATCGCGGCAACAAAGCGACTGGAAATCCCGTGAGCGTTTCAGCAAAGAGACTGTCTCCGCTTGGAAACCCTTCCCTTCAGGGGGATAATCCGGTGCGGGAGGAACCTGGCTACTTTCGCGTCATGCCACCCGGTTACGGACGCGGATTGAAACAAATAAACAGACAAGCATGCCCGAAACCGGCTATTTCGCCGTCTTCCTGATCGGACTCCTTGGCGGCGTCCATTGCGTGTCGATGTGCGGCGGCATCGTCGGCGCGCTTTCCATGCAGGTAGAGCAAGCGCCGCCCGTTGCCGCCGATCCGGTACGCGGCTGGATGCGCGGCAGACAATGGCCTTTGCATCTTGCCTACAGCCTTGGCCGCATCTTTTCCTACACTGCCGCCGGCAGCGTACTGGGCGCGCTGGGTTCACTGGGCATGCTCTACGATGGCGTGATGCCGGTGCAGATCGTCCTTTACACGCTCGCCAACTTGATGCTGGTCGCGCTGGGCCTGTACCTGGCCGGATTCACCCGCTTCCTCGCGCCGCTCGAACGCGCCGGACAAGTATTGTGGCGGCGCATCCAGCCCGCGACGCGACGCTTCCTGCCGGTACGCACGGTGGCGCAAGCCCTGCCGCTCGGCGCGCTTTGGGGATTCCTGCCCTGCGGAATGGTTTACATGGCGCTGACCACCGCCCTCATGACAGGCTCCGCCTTGCGCGGCGCGGGCTTGATGCTGGCTTTCGGCCTCGGCACCCTGCCCAATCTGCTGCTCGCCGGTCTGTTGCTCAGCCGCTTCCGCGAGTTCGCCCGCAACGGCAAGGTGCGCATGCTCGCGGGGCTGCTGGTGCTGGGCTTTGGCATATTCGGCCTAATCAACGCGCCGACGCTTGGCGGCAAGCTGTGGAATGGCGTGGTGTGCGCACCGTAAGCCGTTCCAGAAGAAAATCTTCGCGGCAAACCGCCGGCCATTCGTTACATATCTCATGGCCGGTCATTCGGGAGCGGTATGTCCGGCGCCCAAAATAGCCGGGACCGGCTACGATGCTTGCTCCCGGCGCTCGCCGTCTTCCGTTTTTTGCAAGACAGAGATCATGCCCGTATCGGCCACGCTCTTTTCCGGTAACGCATCGCCGCAAATGCCCATGCGGGAAAGGCTCGAACCCGCCATATATCACACTGGCGCGTGGCAGTTTGCACGGCGTGGCCGATGCTATCGGTTTATCACGGGCGACACTGGCAAAATTCGGCAGAATCTCATTTTTGCCTTTGCCTACAATCAATGTATCGGGAATACCGCCTGCGGCATCGGGCATGCTCGATCCTGCGGCGGGCCTGTGCGGCGATGGCGCTGTCCGGTGTTGGTGGCGAGCAATTCGCTATTGCTCGAACGTTGGCGGCAGCGGGGTTGCAATCGGGCCGGGGCATCCGGCAAAAGAAAGGAGAAGCCATGAGTGAAGTAACGATCAAGGTGGAAGGCATGACCTGCGCCGGTTGCGTCCGGAATGTGAGCAAAGTGCTGAAGGCCCTGCCCGGCGTGAACGGCGCGCATGTATCGCTCGAACGGGAGAGCGCCACCGTGGAGTACGATCCCGAACAGGTCGATGCCGTAACGATGCGCCAAGCGGTGGAGGATGCCGGTTTCGATGCGCCTGCGTGATTTTCCTTCTATAATCCGCTCTTTTCACAGGAGCCGTTCATGGGGCTGGATCTCGTCAAGGCAGGCAAGGATGTACCCGACGATATCAACGTCATCATCGAAATCCCGGCGCAGGCCGATCCGGTCAAGTTCGAGGTGGACAAGGAAAGCGGCGCGATTTTCGTTGATCGCTTCATGGGCGCTTCGATGCGCTACCCGCTCGACTACGGCTATGTGCCGCACACCATTTCCGGAGATGGCGATCCGGTCGATGTGCTGGTGGCAACGCCCTTCCCGCTTTTCCCCGGCGCGGTCATTCGCGTCCGCCCGGTCGGCGTGTTGAAGATGGAGGATGACGGCGGCGTGGACGCCAAGGTCATCGCCGTGCCGGTTTCCAAGCTCACGCCGCTCTACGACAAGGTAAAAAGTGTCGATGACCTGCCTGAACTGCTGATGAAGCAGACTGTGCATTTTTTCGAGCACTACAAGGATCTCGAACCGGGCAAATGGGTAAAAATCCTGGGTTGGGGGACGCTCGAAGAAGCCAGGAAAGAAATTCTCGACGGCATCGCCAACGCCGCCGGACGATGAAGGCCGCCCCCGGCGGCCTGCCGCAAGACCGCCCGCGCCGGCTGCGGTTTCAGGCTGCGGCCACTTCCGACAGGCTGCACTTGGTGATGCCGTAGCGGGTGCGCACCAGCAGCGGATAATCCCTGCCGCTGAAAAGGCCGAAATGACCGATGTTGTAGCCGACGATGTTGCCGTCTACCTGTCCGATGCGAACGGGGCGGCCTATGCGAAAACCTGCGTGGATGGCGCTGCTGATGGCATGCCCGATATAAGGAGCGGGGGTGGGGACGCCCTGCCGGCGTCCGCCCTGCATGAGAATGAGGTGTGGCGTCTCCATAGCGGTCTCTCTGCTGAGGTTGTGTTGTGTTTGTTTTTAATAACGGCCGCTTTTCGATAGTTTTTACCCTGTATGGCCCGCCGCGGACAATGAGGCGTGATCCCTATCACAAATGGATGCGCAGGCTCCGGTTTTGCGTGTGGCAACTGGGCTTCGGGTACGCGTAATTACTTACGCAATAACCGTGGGGCGGGGAGACGAACAAAATGGCAAGCCCCAGGCACGGACGATGTATGCTGATGAATCGCTGGCGGCAGACGCTTTCGCCCGCCGCGCCGCCACGGGCCGGAAGGCTTCCTTTCCGGTCGCCATGACGGGAATTCCCGGCCTTCGACCGGAGATTTCAGCCTTTGCGCCGCCCGGAAGGGCGGAGTTTCATACACCGGAGTCAGTTTTGCGATGAAAAAGATCGAAGCCATTATCAAACCGTTCAAGCTCGAAGAAGTGCGCGAAGCCTTGTCGGAAATCGGAATTGCCGGCCTCACCGTGTCCGAGGTCAAGGGCTTTGGCCGCCAGAAAGGGCACACCGAGCTATACCGCGGGGCGGAATACGTCGTCGACTTTCTGCCCAAGGTCAAGGTCGAGGTGGTGTTGGACGACGATGTTGTGGATCAAGCCGTCGAGGCGATCATCAAGGCGGCGCGAACCGGCAAGATCGGCGATGGCAAGATATTCGTGTCGGCGATGGAACAGGTCGTGCGCATCCGTACCGGAGAAACCGGCGAAGCTGCGATCTGAACCCGTCCTGCCGGGTTTTCGCACGCAAAATCCCCCGACAATGGGGGATTTTGTTTTTTGGGGTTATCGGAGGCGCCATGAAGTGAACCGAGCCGCTTTCCGCAAATTATTGAATATGCTAAAATGCGCGCAGGTGTCGGATTATTTGACATCCCGGCATGGGCGTAGCGGCAAATCGTAGTAACAGTCGCAAGAATGGGGAATGGTATGGTTCATGCATGTGGATAGTACGCATACCATTTCATGAATCCGCTTGATGTGCGCAGAGCATTATTGGGTAACTGCGCCATGGAAATGGCGTGATTTATTTCACGGTTTGCAAAGCCCCCATTTGTGACATCGATCTGGAGATTCCGATGAAAAGAAAGCCCTCGCATCGTTGTTTTGCTCTTACCGCCGCGCCGTTGTTGCTCATACTGGGCAATGCGTTCGCGGCGGAGGATTACTGCCCCGCCTACGGCGGCCTGATCGACAATGCCCGCCTGCTGGATACCAGCGCCGCCATCGACACGAACGGCAATCTCTGGCTCTGGGGGTATTTCGGTATAACCAACTGGTTGTCCACGGGCAACGGCGGCCCCGGCGGCGGCGTGAACGGCGCGCCGTCCAGTCCGGTGTATCTGGCGGACAGGGCCATCTACAACCCGCCCACCAAATTCAAGGCGCTGGACAAGCTCGTCAGCGTCGCCGCGTCCGCCTATACCGTTGCCGTGATCGACAGCGACAATAACTTGTGGGCATGGGGCGACAGCAATCCGTCCGGTTATTGCAACGTGTTCGGCTACGACATCGCGGGCAAGGTCGCGCCCGAGAAAGTACCCGATGGCGCCAGGCAGCACGACCTGGCCAACAGTACATGGCAGCCGATCGCGCAAAACGTGGTCAGCGTCGCCGCCGCCGAATACGCTTACGCTTGGGTCACCAGCGACGGCAAGGTGTGGACGTCCGGGCACAATATCTTTGCCCAGCGCGGCATGGGGACCTTCACGCAGAAGGAATGCCTTACCAAGAGCAGCCGGCTGGTCAGGCAGACCCAGATTCCCGACGATTATTGGCCGGTTTTGCCCGAATCTTCCGGCGGGACGGGACAGACGCCTGTCATCGCCGAGGTCTATAACGGCTACGAAGGCTTCATGGCGCAGGACAACCGCGGAAACATCTACGCCTGGGGCCGCAGCTTCGAGAGCGGCATGGGGACTTCCGGCTACTTCCTCAACGGTTGCAAGCAGGATCCGTTCAGCAATCGCGAGAACAACCATACCAGGAACATCGACGGCTTTCCCTATGACCCGGCGACCTGCCCGGCCTCCGGTGTCGTGCATACGCCTGCCGGTTACAACAACAACCTTTCGGGCAAGCTTGCCAACGACTGGTACATCAGCAAGCCGGTTTTCGTCCCGGAAGTGACCGCGCTGGGCAAGGCGCACCGCGGCATCAGGAAGATCATCCTGGGATACCAGCACGGCGTGGCGCTGGCCGGCGATGGCTCCGTGATCCTGTGGGGATCGGACGAACTCAACCGGAACGGACTCAACCGGACGGAACTCAATGGCCAGGTCGGCATCGAGGGCATCCGTCCTTATGTGTTGTGTCTGGATGAGAACGGTCGTCAACCGCTGACCGATGGAAAGAAAACCGACTATCGGCGTCCGGTGAATGCCGGCTGCACGCCGGTCAAGGCGGTGTCTATCGCTTCCAACCAGTTCGCTGCCAGCCTCGTGACCGCCGACGGCAAAGTCATCGCCTGGGGCGCTCACCTGATCGGCGGCGCTTTTGGCGTCAAGGCGCAACTGCGCGGCCCGGCCAAGAACGGCTACGAAGGGGTGTATGAACGCGATGGCATCGTCAACGACCGGGACATGATGCACGTGGTCTGGGAACCGGCTCTCGATGCGCCCCGGTACAGAAAGGCCGTGGCGGTGACCGCCAACAAGGACGCCAGCACGCTGGTGCTGGAGGACGGCGAAAAGCGGGTCTGGGGTGAAAACGGCGGCGGCGCGGCCTGCGGCGGTTACGGTTATCGTTCATGCATGCCGAGTGCATGGGGACAGGGGACTTACGGGACGACCCTGCCCACTCCCGTCTATCATGCAAACGGGGCGGGCGGGTCTGGGTATTACGTCCACAATACCGCGTCCGATCTGTACATCTGGCCGCCATTGCCAGTGGGCAATCTCAACCTGAAGAGCGGGGAAGGCGCTTTCGACTATCAATCCCGGTGCCTCGCTCCCACAACGAATTGAGTCGGAGGGTTTCGCGCGGCGGTTCGTGACCGGATCGTCGCGTGGCAACCGGGTAGCGGAAACGGGGACTACTTGTGCAGTCCCCGTTTTTTCATGGGTGTGCCCGGTACCGGGCGCCGGAGTCGTTGCCGTTCGGCGCGGGGGAAATGAAGCTCAATGCCCGAGACCGTCGAGATAGCGTTCGGCGTCGAGCGCGGCTTGGCAACCGCTGGCGGCGCTGGTGATGGCCTGTTTGTAGACCGGGTCTTGCACGTCGCCGGCGGCGAATACGCCTTCGATGCTGGTCTGGGTGGCATTGCCCAGACGGTTGCCGTGGGTGACGATATAGCCGCCGTCCATTTCGATTTGTCCGGCGAAAATGCCGGTGTTGGGCTGGTGGCCGATGGCGATGAATATGCCCTGCAGGGCGATGTCGCGCGTCGCGCCGCTCTCGACGTTGCGAATGCGCATGCCGGTGACGCCGGAATCGTCGCCGAGCGCCTCGTCGAGCGTGTGATCGAGCGCCAGTTCGATTTTGCCGGCAGCGGCTTTCTCCATCAGTTGATCGACCATGATCTTTTCGGCGCGGAAAGTCCGACGGCGATGCACGAGCGTGACCTTGCGCGCGATGTTGGCGAGATAGAGAGCTTCTTCGACCGCGGTATTGCCGCCGCCGATCACGGCGACATCCTGGTTGCGGTAGAAGAATCCGTCGCAGGTCGCGCAGGCCGACACGCCGCGTCCGGAGAATTTTTCCTCGGAAGGCAGCCCGAGATAGCGGGCCGCGGCGCCGGTGGCGATGATGAGCGCATCACATGTATATTCGCCGTTGTCGCCAGTCAGGCGAAACGGACGCCGGGCGAGATCCGCGGCGTGGATGTGATCGAATACGATACGGGTATTGAATCGTTCGGCATGCTTCTGGAAGCGCGCCATCAAATCCGGCCCCGGAACGCCGTCCGCGTCGGCTGGCCAGTTGTCGACTTCGGTTGTGGTCATGAGTTGGCCGCCCTGCGCAAGGCCGGTAATCAGCACGGGCGAGAGATTGGCGCGGGCCGCATAAACGGCGGCGGTGTAGCCCGCCGGGCCGGAGCCGAGAATAAGCAGTCGGGCGTGTTCGATGGTCATGGAAAGTGCGGGATGTATCCGGAAAACGCTGCCGATTATAGCCCGGAGACGGAAAGATCCGGGCAGAACGGCGATCATATGACGACATTTTACCCTGCGTTTCAGCCCTGTGTCCCAGCAAAAATCGTGCCATGCCTCGCGCTCATTGTCATTACGATTGTGCAATAGCCCCGAAACGAAACATAAATATCAATATGCGATGCATACCACGAGAAGCGATAACGGTTATACTCACCTGAGTTTCAGCGGTGGCGCCTGCGCCGGAAGGCTCGGCGCGGGAGCTTCCGTGGGGCGATCCCCTTGTGCATGAGGGTTCTCTCTGTGTGCGGGAGCGCGAATTGCAACTCTTTGAGCGTAGTTCAGTGATCTTATGAATCGACCTGCCCTCGTTTCGACCACCGCGTTGAAAACTTTTCCCCTTTTTGCCGGATTGACCGACGATGTACTTGAGTCCATTGCGCAAGTAGCGATGATGCGGCACTACCCGCGTGGACAATCGGTGGTACGCGCGGGCGAGCGTACCGATTATGTCTATTTCGTACTTACCGGAAGCCTGAAGGTCGTAGTGAGCGACGAAGACGGACGCGAGGTGATTCTTTCCATTCTGGGCCAGGGAGAAATCTTCGGCGAGATGGGGATATTTGGCGACCAGCCGCGCTCCGCTTCCGTCGTGCCGGTCGTGGCCACCGATCTGGTGACGATCACCAAACAGTCGTTCCGCCAGTTGATGCAGGAACACTTCGAGGTGGCCTGGCGCATCATGTGCAACCTTGCCGAACGCCTGCGCAATGCCGACCGCAAGATCGAAAGCCTGGCGCTGATGGATGTATACGGGCGCGTGGCCGGCTTGCTGATCGAAATGGCGGAAGATATCGATGGCGAGTCCATCGTGGTGCACAAGATTTCCAAACAGGATATCGCCCGCATGATCGGCGCTTCGCGCGAGATGGTGAGCCGGGTCATGAAAGACCTCGGTCAACAGGGGTTGATCGAGGAGACGCCGCGCGGCATCATCCTCCACGAACGTCTGAGTACGAACGCCTGACGGTCTACCGTCCGCATTCCGGCCCGGCTTGCCTGCGGTTGCGGGCAAGCCGGGCGGGTTGTGTTGCCGATTCGCCAAGGCCGGAAGCCGCGAGAGCGGAGCGTTATAATCGATCGCTTCGTTTCGCTGTCGAGTTGCCCCCCTGATGTCGTCCCGTTCGCCGTCCCGTCCCTTGCCCGAAAGAATCTCCTTGCTGCTCCAGGAAGCGCGCTGGCTGATACTGGGCGTTATGTCGCTTTACATCGGCCTGGTGCTGTTCGGTTACGACAAGACCGATCCAGGTTGGTCACATGCCTCGGAAGTGACGGGCATCGTCAACCCCGGCGGCCGTTTCGGCGCGTGGCTCGCCGATTTGCTGCTTTATCTGCACGGGATCTCGGCCTGGTGGTGGGTGGTATTTCTCGGTTATGCGCTGGTGTGGGGGTTTCGCCGCCTGCGCGATCATTCGGGTTCGGCGCTGGATCGGCGTTCGTTTTTTGTTATCCAGCTCGGTTTCCTGGCAGTGCTGCTGACCAGCAGCGCCCTCGAAAACCTGCGTTTCCACAGCGCCACCCTGACCTTGCCATCCTTGCCGGGCGGGATGCTGGGAGATGTATTGGGGCAGTCGATGCAGCACTACTTCGGCGACACGGGCAGCACGTTGCTGCTGCTGGCCTTGCTGGCCGCCGGATTGTCGCTCTTTACCGGCATTTCCTGGCTTTCCGTCGCGGAGCGCATCGGCGGCGCACTGGAGCGGCTGATATTGGGTGTGCTTGCCTTCCTACAGGGCTGCCTGGACCGGCTGGCGGGGCGGAAAGTGGCCAGCAAGCGCGAGGATGCCGTGCAAAACCGCCGCCAAAAAAACGTGGAGACGCCGCCAGCGCCATTACGGATCGAACCCGCCCTGCCGGAAGTGCCGCGTTCGGCCCGTGCCGACAAAGAGCGCCAGAAGGCGCTTTTCGCCGATGGAGGCGCTTCCCTGCCGTCGCTGGGCCTGCTCGATGTCGCGGCGAACAACGGCGAGCCGCCTTCGGCTGAAACGCTGGAATTCACTTCCCGCCTGATCGAAGCCAAGCTTGCCGATTTCGGCGTCGAGGTCAAGGTGCTGGCCGCCTATCCGGGGCCGGTCATTACCCGGTACGAGATCGAGCCGGCGGTCGGGGTCAAGGGAGCGCAGGTCGTCAATCTCGGCAAGGATCTGGCGCGCGCGCTATCGCTGGTGTCGATCCGCGTCGTCGAAACCGTGCCCGGCAAATCGTGTATGGCGCTCGAATTGCCCAATGCCCGGCGCCAGACCGTGCGGCTTGCCGAAATTCTCGGCTCGAAAGCCTTCAATGACATGAATGCGATACTGACCATGGCCCTGGGCAAGGACATCGGCGGCCAGCCGGTGGTCGTCGATCTCGCCAAAATGCCTCACCTGCTGGTGGCGGGCACGACCGGTTCCGGCAAGTCGGTGGGGATCAACGCCATGATCCTGTCGCTGCTCTACAAGAGCACGCCCGAGCAGGTTCGCCTCATCATGGTCGACCCCAAGATGCTGGAACTGTCGATCTACGAAGGCATTCCGCACCTGCTCGCGCCGGTCGTCACCGACATGAAACATGCCGCCAATGCGCTCAACTGGTGCGTAGGCGAGATGGACAGGCGCTACAAGCTGCTGGCCGCTGCCGGCGTGCGCAACATGGCCGGATTCAACAAAGCGGTGTTCGACGCGCACAAGAACGGCGCGCCGCTCGTCAATCCATTTTCGATCACCCCGGAAAATCCCGAACCGCTCAAACCCTTGCCGTATATCGTGGTAGTGGTCGACGAGCTTGCCGACATGATGATGGTGGTCGGCAAGAAGGTGGAAGAACTGATCGCCCGCTTGGCGCAGAAAGCGCGCGCCGCTGGCATCCACCTGATCCTGGCGACGCAGCGTCCCTCGGTCGATGTCATCACCGGCCTGATAAAAGCCAACGTACCGACGAGAATTGCCTTCCAGGTATCGAGCAAGATCGACTCGCGCACCATCCTCGACCAGATGGGCGCTGAAACCTTGCTCGGCATGGGCGACATGCTGTATCTGGCGCCCGGTACCGGCGTGCCGACGCGGGTGCACGGCGCTTTCGTCGCTGACGGCGAAGTCCACAACGTGGTCGAGCACCTCAAGAAGATCGGGCCGCCCGACTACGTCGAAGGTGTCCTGACGCCCGTCGAAGGCGATTCGGACGATCTCGCCGCCTTCGAGGGCGGCGGGGGCGGCGAATCCGACGAGCTTTACGACAAGGCGGTCGATATCGTCATCAAGACGCGGCGGCCTTCGATTTCGCTGGTACAGCGTCATCTGCGCATTGGCTACAACCGCGCCGCCCGCCTGATCGAACAAATGGAGCACAACGGGGTGGTGTCGCCGGTGGGAGCCAACGGCAACCGCGAGGTGCTGGCGCCGCCGAGAGCGGAAGAATGAGCCTGGCGACGGCGGTGTCCGCGTCTGTCATGCCGGGCGGCGGGACGGGAGGAGCGTGCATCCCCTCCGCCTGTCGTTCGCGATCGAACTCCCCGGCGCTTTCGGGCCGGGGTTCTTGCCCTCGCATCGCACGGGAAAGCGGGGTTTCAACCGGAGCCGGTCTTACAATGGAATATATGCGTTTTGTGTTTACCGTTTTCATGGCCCTCGCCGCCGGAAGCGCAGCGGCGGCGGATGCCGTGGAAAAATTGCGTCATTTCGTGGCCTCGGCCCGCAGCGCCGAGGGCGAATTCCAACAAACGGTCATCGGAGAGTCCGGCCGCCCGCCACAGCAGACGACCGGCAAGTTCGCCTTTTCCCGCCCGGGCAAATTCCGTTGGGAATACGAACTGCCGTACCCGCAATTGCTGGTCGGCGATGGCAAGCGGTTGTGGTCGTGGGATCGCGATCTCAACCAGGTAACGGTGCGTCCCCTGGGCAATGCTCTGGGCGCAACGCCAGCGGCGATCCTTTTCGGGCAGGGCGGCGAGCTTGAACGCGACTTCGATCTGGCCGAAGGCGCGGCAAACGGCGAGGACGAGATCAAGCTGAAACTCGTCTGGATCGAAGCCCGCCCGCACGCGACCGCAAATCCCGAAAACGGCGGCGGCACCGGCTTCCAACTCATCCGCTTCGGTTTCGACGGCGAACGCCTGCAACGCATGGTATTGCGCGACAACTTTGGCCAGACCACGATCGTCGCATTCTCCCGCCTGCGCCTCAACCCCCGGCTCGATCCGGGCATTTTCCATTTCGAGGCGCCAGCCGGGGCGGACATTCTCGGCGATCCATCATCGCCGTGACGAGTAGCGACCTGTTCGCCCAGAAACCCGCCGCGCCACTCGCCGAAGCCCTCCGTCCCAAGACCCTGGACGAAGTCATCGGGCAGTCTCACTTACTGGGCGAGGGGAAGCCCCTGAGGCTGGCTTTCCAGTCGGGCAAGCCCCATTCCATGATCTTCTGGGGGCCGCCGGGGGTGGGAAAGACCACGCTGGCGCGGCTCACGGCCACGGCCTTCAAATGTGAGTTCATCGCCCTGTCCGCGGTGCTCTCCGGTGTAAAGGACATCAGGGCCGCCGTGGAGCAGGCTGAACAGAATCTTGCTCGCGGCAAACGCACCATTCTGTTTGTCGACGAAATCCACAGGTTCAACAAGTCCCAACAGGATGCCCTGCTTCCTTATGCGGAAAACGGCTTGGTGACATTCATTGGGGCGACCACGGAGAACCCTTCGTTCGAGGTGAATTCGGCCTTGCTGTCTCGCGCCCAAGTCTATGTCCTGAAATCGCTGGCGGAAGAAGAGTTGAAACAACTGCTCCAGCGCGCTCAAGAGAAGGCATTGGACGGTCTCCAGTTCGACGGCCTGTCCATGGATACCATCATCGGCTATGCGGATGGGGATGCCCGCAGGCTCTTGAATCTTCTGGAGCAGTGCAAGACGGCCGCCGACGCCGCCGGCGTCCGGAAAGTCGATGCCAATTTCATCCAAAATGCCTTGACCCTGAACAGCCGGCGTTTCGACAAGGGCGGAGACAACTTCTACGACCAGATTTCGGCCTTGCACAAGTCTGTCCGTGGTTCCAGTCCCGATGCCGCGCTCTACTGGCTGGCGAGAATGCTGGACGGCGGGGCCGATCCCCGGTATCTAGCGAGGCGAATCGTTCGCATGGCCTGGGAAGACATCGGGCTTGCCGATCCAAGAGCCATGCAGATTGCCAACGATGCGGCCCTGACTTATGAGCGCCTGGGAAGTCCCGAAGGGGAACTTGCACTGGGCCAGGCGGTGATCTACCTGTCCGTGGCGGCCAAGAGCAATGCGGGTTACGACGCCTACAATCAGGCAAGAGCTTTCGTGAAGCAGGACAAAAGCCGGGAGGTTCCCGTCCATCTGCGCAATGCCCCAACGAAGCTCATGAAGGAACTGGGCTATGGGCGTGAGTACCGATATGCTCACGATGAACCCAATGCCTATGCTGCCGGCGAAACTTATCTTCCCGATGGCATGAAAGAGCCGGGTTGGTACCGGCCCGCGCCCAGAGGGCTGGAGACCAAGATAGCCGGAAAACTCGCCCAACTCAGGAAGTGGGACGAAGAAGCGGGAAAGAAATATCAGGGTATTTTTCGGGGGAATCCAGGGAAAAAATGACGGAAAATTACAGCGATCAGGGAGATTTGATAGGTTTGGCTTTCAGCATGGCTCCTGTCCCGGTCTAGTAGAATAATTTTTTCCTCTGGCGCATGCCGCAAAGGAACTTGCATGGAACGTTTTTTCAACACCGCCGGCCCCATCATTGCGGAAGACCATTACCACATCGACATGCTCTCCCGCATCGATTGGGAAGAAGTCCGGCAATTGATCGCCGAGAAACGCTACTTCGTCCTGCACGCGCCGCGCCAGACGGGCAAGACCAGCACGCTCCTGGCGATCATGGAAGTCCTGAACCGGGAAGGCCGCTACGCCTGCGCCTACGCCAACATCGAAGCCGCACAGGCGGCGCGCGGCGACGCGACGCAAGGCATTCCCGCCGCATGCAGCGCGATTTCCGGCGCGCTCGCGTTGTACCTGGGCGAATCCGGCCTGGATGAGTGGTACGTGGCGCAGGGCAGCCGCCTGCCGCCCCAGACGCAACTCACCAAGCTGCTGGAACGCTGGGCGGCGAATTCACCCAAACCAACGGTGCTCTTTCTCGACGAAGTCGACGCCCTGGTCGGCGATACGCTGATTTCTCTTTTGCGCCAGATTCGTGCCGGCTACGCCCAGCGTCCGCGGAGCTTTCCGCAAAGCATCGTGCTGTGCGGCGTGCGCGACGTGCGCGACTATCGCATCCACCAGGGCGACGGCGAAGTCATCACGGGCGGCAGCGCCTT
>JAISCE010000085.1 GCA_031265765.1 Azoarcus sp. | reverse complement strand
AAACGGCGCGGACGGGAGAGGAAGTAAGCCGTTCCCTCATCGATCATGCGCAAGGCAAAGGCTGTCTTGTCGACGTAGTAATAGTCCGCCTCGCGGATCTTGGCGAAAGTCTGGATGCCAATGGGGAGTTTTTTGCGGGACATGGCGCACCTGCCTGGCAGATCGTATGCAGCATCATACCGCAGAGGCTTGCCGCGTCTGTACCACGGACTTCGGCCCGGTCTGCTACTCCCTGGCCGATCCGACCCTGGAATAGCCGGGATCATTCCAATCGCTTTTCGTCGACCCCGGGTTTCGTCGCGTTTTTGCAGCGAAACCGGGGAAACGACAAAACCATCCGGGATAAAACCGGGGAGGATGGGGTTGCCCGGCTGATTTTGCACCGACGGCGGCACTCTCTCGCACGCGCCGGAAGCGGATTCTCAAACATCCGCTTCCACCGTGTCTCCCTTTTCCTCCATCCATGCCCGCCGTCCGGCGGCTTCGCCCTTGCCCATCAACAATGTAAACATGCGCCGCGTCTCCGCGAGCGCGCCGTCGCGCACCTGTACGGGCAGCATGCGCCGCGTGGCGGAGGCCATCGTGGTTTCGCGCAGTTGCTCGGGATTCATTTCGCCCAGACCCTTGAAACGGCCTATTTCGATGGCATCGGGCTTGACGCCTTCCTTCGCCAACCGTTCACGGATCGCGGCGAGTTCGCCTTCGTCAAGGGCGTAAAGACGACGGGCGGGGCGTTTCTTGCCTTGCGCGGGGACATCCACACGGTATAGCGGCGGCTGGGCGACGAAGATGTGGCCGCGCTCGATCAACTTCGGGAAATGACGGAAAAAGAGGGTGAGGAGCAAAGTCTGGATGTGCGCGCCGTCGACATCGGCATCGGACATGATGACGACCTTGCCGTAGCGCAGGCCGGAAAGATCGGGATCGTCGCCGGGGGCGTGTGCATCGACGCCGAGCGCCACGGCGATGTCGTGGATTTCGGCGTTGGCGAACAGGCGGTCGGCATCGATTTCCCAGGCGTTCTGTACCTTGCCGCGCAGGGGCAGGATGGCTTGCGTCTCCTTGTCGCGCGCCATCTTGGCCGAACCGCCGGCGGAATCGCCTTCGACGAGGAATAATTCGTTTTCACCGATATCGCCGGATTCGCAATCGGAGAGTTTGCCGGGCAGCACGGCGACGCCGGAGGATTTTTTCTTTTCGACCTTCTGCGCGCTCTTTTGCCGCGCCAACGCCTGCCTGATCGCCAATTCGGCAATGGCGCGGCCCGCGTCGACATGGTTGTTGAGCCAGATCTCGAACGGATCGCGCACTTGCGCCGACACCAGCCTGACCGCCTCGCGCGAGTTGAGTTTTTCTTTCACCTGCCCCTGAAATTGCGGATCGAGCAGCCTTGCCGAGAGCACGAAGCCCATGCGTGCGCAAACGTCTTCCTGCTGCAACTTGACGCCGCGCGGCAGGAGGGCGCGATGGTCGATGAAAGATTTCAGCGCCTCGAAAAGCCCCGCGCGCAGGCCGGATTCGTGCGTGCCGCCCGAACCGGTCGGAATCAGGTTTACATAGGATTCGCACGGCACGGATTGCTCGTACCACGCCAGCGCCCAGGCAGCCCCCTCGCCGGGCGCGAAAGCCGGGTCGTTGTCGGCGGCGTATTTTTCGCCGGTAAAAGCGGGAGCGACCGCTTCCAGCCCGGCGGCGAGTTCGGCGAGGTAAGCGGCCAGTCCGCCGGGGTAGCTCCAGCTTTTGCCTTGTACGGAACCGTCCGGCTGCTCGATGTCGAGCCGCACGGAAACACCCGGCAGCAGCACTGCCTTCGAGCGCAACAGGCGTTCGAGTTCGGCCATCGGCACACGCGGCGAATCGAAATATTTCGCGTCCGGCCATACTCGCACCCGCGTGCCGGTCTGGCGTCCGCTTTCGCCCATGGCGCGCAGTTCGCCGATGCGCTCGCCGCCGTCGGCAAAATCGATGCGCCAGAGCTTGCCGTCGCGGCGAATCTCGACTTCGAGCCGGGTCGAAAGCGCATTCGTCACCGACACCCCGACGCCGTGCAACCCGCCGGAAAAAGCGTAGGCCGATTCGCCCGATCGCTTGTCGAACTTGCCCCCGGCATGTAAACGGGTAAAAGCCAGCACGACTACCGGCACCCCCTCCTCGGGATGCGGCCCGACGGGGATGCCGCGTCCGTCGTCGGCCACGCTCACCGAACCGTCGACGTGGAGGGTGACATGGATTTTCCTGGCGAAACCGGCGAGCGCCTCGTCGGCGGCGTTGTCGATGATTTCCTGGATGACGTGCGCCGGGCTGTCGGTGCGGGTATACATGCCCGGCCGCTCGCGCACCGGCTCCAGCCCCTTGAGAACGCGAAAGGACGATTCATCGTATTGCTTGCCAGCCATCGTCGGCCCTGTATGTCACAAAAGGAGGAGAAGGATAGCAGATGCGCCCAGGTCTCCCGGAACGGACGGGGTTTGCCCAGGTTTGAGTCTGTCAATCCAACTGTGTAACTGCGGTTTCTCATTGCAAGAAAAGCTCAATGCCCGGCGGAAAATCCGTCTGTTCAACATGCCTTGCCGGTGCGAATGGGTTATTCAAGAGCGACGAACAAGACTTGATTCTCAAGGCATTTCTACCTCAAATCCAACCACGTTTCGCGCCTTCTTGCCGAACTCCACGCCGATCAAATGTATAGGCTGATCGAGCGCGCGGTATTTATCGGCGTACTGTTTATCCTTGATCTGCTGGAGCGCCTTACCTTCGGCCTCATTCTCCACCACCTTGAATTCAAAGAGATAAACCTGTCCATTGAACTTGACTGCCATGTCCAATTTGCCTTGATTGCTCACGTCTTCCGGGATGATGTCCATCCCCAGCGCGGCAAAGGACGCATAGAACACGCTGGCGTAATAGCCCTCGAATTGGTCGATATCGTTCTTGCGGAACCAGCCATTCGGAATGCTGGCATAAAGGGAAAGGAAAATTTCCCGAATTCGTGAGAAATCATTTTTTTGCAGGGCGCGAAAAAGCGCGATGCGGTGCTCCGCTTCCCGCTTTTCACTTCCTATCCATGCACCCAGCATCAC
>JAISCE010000043.1 GCA_031265765.1 Azoarcus sp. | reverse complement strand
GGCGCAATTGGCCGCGTTGCATCGCCAGCATGCTGGCGATGCAACGCCATCACCCGATGTGCTGTAATCTCAACCTTGGACTCTGGTTATCAGTGGTACGCCACATGGGGGCAGGTCAGCGGGGGCTCCGAGGTAGGTCCATTAGGTCAGTTTGCGGTACGACGCTCATGCACCCTGCCGCCACGCGTTCCATTCGCATTGACGACACTTCGAGAAATGCGACAGACGTTATGCGAGATGTGTTTATGCAGTATGCCGAATTGATTAAAGAGCGTACTGGGCGTGTCAAGGAGGCCGCGCCACACAAGACACCAGATATGCGTACTGGCTGGTTGGTCTGGGAAGATAATCTAACGGAATTTCTCTATTTCGAAGAGCGGATGCTTCCGTCCAACCCGGAACAGTACACCGCCGAATGGAATATCACTCCCGCAAAGGGCGCACGCAAGGCCAGCAAAAGCCTCTGGATATACGACAAAGATACGAGTCAGAAACGCTACTCCGTTACCACCAGCGCGGGCATCAAGATACAGCCGTACTTTGATGTGCCGCTGCCCTCAGACAATAACCTCTACTATTTTCGCGTTCAAAGTGAACCTGTGGATGCAACAACCGTCCGTCTGTGGATTTCAGCAGCAACGGCCAGCGCACTAAAAATAAAGCTTGGGTCGCTTGACTCTGCTACTGTGAGCACGGCTATCCTCAAGGCCATTGAGCGTGTCGGAAGCATTGTGCAGGCTCCCGAGCAGGACGACGTGCTCGCGGTTGCCATAGATATTAGCAAGGAAGCGCATATTCAGCTACTCGCCGCATGGGAAGCCGTTAGCGATGAGCATCGCGCCCAGCTACTCCTCAAGGCGATTGTCTGATCCTGCTACGTGCGAGGTTTCTTGGGTAATCGCTCGATCAATATTGATTTGACCAGCGGGCAGGTCAATTGGTCGAGATTGAATGGTAAATTGAAATTGCCGACAGACTCCGCCCCGTTACAATCGCTGCCATGCTTTACGACCTTGTCCGCCCGCTTCTGTTTTCGTTCGACGCCGAAACCGCCCACGAAAGCGCCATCGCCGCCTTGCGTGTCGCCGGATGCCTGCTGCCGCCGGGACGGCCCGAACCCGCGCCGGCGGTCGAGGCGATGGGACTCGTCTTCCCCAACCGCATCGGTCTTGCCGCCGGACTGGACAAGAACGGCGTGGCTATCGACGGATTGGCGCGAATGGGTTTCGGATTTCTCGAAATCGGCACGGTCACGCCGCGCCCGCAACCGGGCAATCCGCGGCCACGCTTGTTCCGGCTGCCGGAGGCGCGCGCCATCATCAACCGGATGGGGTTCAACAATCACGGCGTCGATGCGCTGACCGCCAATGTGAAAGCCGCCAGATACCGGGGTATCCTCGGTATCAACATCGGCAAGAATTTCGATACGCCCATCGAGCGCGCCGCCGAGGATTATCTCGCCGCGCTTGAAAAGGTGTATGCGCTGGCAAGTTATGTGGCGATCAATGTTTCGTCGCCCAATACGAAAAACCTGCGCACCTTGCAGCAGGCTTCCGGACTCGACGGCCTGCTCGGCCCGCTCAAGGCGGCGCAGCAACGGCTTGCCGACCAGCATGGCCGTTATGTTCCGCTGGCGCTGAAGATCGCGCCCGATCTCGATGCCGAAGGCATCGTGGCGATTGCCGAAGCCCTGCGCCGCAACCGTATCGATGCCGTCATCGCCACCAATACCACGCTTGCCCGCGACAAGGTGGCGGGCAAGCGCCATGCCGGGCAGGAAGGCGGCCTGTCGGGCGCGCCGTTGCTGGAAGTCTCGACCGCCGTGCTGCGCCGGTTTGCGCAGGCGCTGGCGGGGGAGGTGCCGATCGTCGCCTCCGGCGGCGTGCTCGACGGCGAGGCCGCCCGCGCCAAGCTCGACGCAGGCGCGACGCTGGTGCAGGTGTTGACGGGGCTTATTTATCGCGGCCCCGGTCTGGTGCGCGAATGCGTGCGCGCTACGGCGCGACAATAACGGGCGCGGGTCGCGCCGTTTACTGCCGCGCAAGCGTGCGCCGCATTTTCGGCGCGCGCGCGCGTTCGCGGCCTTGTCCTTTCGGCGCGGGCATCCCCGCGAGGCGGCAGGCTTCGGCTTCCGGCAGTTCCATCCACATGCCGCGCTTGAGCCGGGGCGGCAGTTCGACCGGGCCGTAGCGCACCCGCATCAGGCGGCTCACCGTGAGGCCGACGGCTTCAAACATGCGGCGGATTTCCCGGTTCCGGCCTTCCGAGAGGGTGGCACGATACCAGCGGTTGATGCCTTCTCCGCCTTCGCGCCGCAGGGTGTCGAACCGGGCGGGGCCGTCTTCGAGGGCGATTCCGGCGGTAAGGCTCTGGATTTGCTCGTCGGAGAGTTCGCCGAGCAACCTGACCGCGTATTCGCGGTCGATGCCGTGGCGCGGGTGCATCAGCCGGTCGGCAAGGCCGCCATCGTCGGTAAACAGCAGCAGGCCGGATGTATTGAAGTCGAGGCGGCCTATCGCCAGCCAGCGTCCACGCCGCAGAATCGGCAGGCGCTCGAAGACGGTGGGGCGGCCTTCGGGGTCATGGCGGGAGACGATTTCGCCTTCGGGTTTGTGATAGAGCAGCACGCGGGGGGGACGCCCGCCGAAGCGCAGCGGCACTAGATGGCCATTGAGTTTCACGCGGTCGCCAGGGCCGATTTTTTGCCCCGGCTCGGCGGGGTGGTCGTTGACGAGGATGCGGCCTTCTGCCACCCATTCCTCGATCTGGCGGCGCGAGGCCAGTCCGGCGCGGGCGAGCACTTTTTGCAGCCGTTCGGGTTCGATGCCGCTGTGCCGGCCAGCGCCGCCGCGAGACGGGCGCAGCGCGGCAGGGGCGGCGGGCGCGGCGTCTTCCTGCCCGTCTTCGCCACGGCGCGCGACGCGGCGCCGGGCGCGGCGGGAATCTTCACTCGGCGGGCGCAGCGGCGTTCGCTTCGAGGTGCGCGGTATCGACAAGATCCATCATCCTTTCAATTTCGGGCAGCGCCGGCATTTCAGTCAGGCCGCGCAAGCCCATGTCATCAAGAAAACGTTTCGTGGTGGCGAAAAGCGCCGGGCGGCCCGGCGTGTCGCGGTGGCCGACGACATCGATCCAGCCACGCGATTCCAGCGTCTTGAGCACGCCGGGTGAGACGGCGACGCCTCGAATGTCCTCGATATCGCCCCTGGTCACCGGCTGGCGGTAGGCGACGATGGCCAGCGTTTCCATGACCGCGCGCGAATAACGCGGCGGTTTTTCGTTTTTCAGGCGATCCAGATAGACTTGGTAGCCGGGCCGCGTCTGGAAACGCCAGCCGCTGGCGGTCTGCGTCAATTCGATGCCGCGCCCGGCCTTTTCCCAGTCGGCGCGCAGTTCTTCGAGCAGGCGGCGCACGAGGTCGCCGCCCGGCTCCGGCTCGAACAGCAGGCGCAGGAGGGGGACGGTCAACGGCGAGGCGCTGGCGAGCAAAGCGGCTTCGATGATGCGCTTGTAGTCTTCGGGGCCGGATAGCCGCAAGGGCGCAGCTGCGGGGGCGGCATCGCCGATTCCGGCGGGCGTGGCGATTTCTTCCGCATCCGGCGCGGCTTCCCGTGCGTCTTCGCCCGCGATCTCGTCTTCTTCAGGCTTGCGCATCGGCCAGCTTCACGTAAATCGGCGCGAACGCCTCGTTCTGGGTGATGACCACCAGGGTTTCCTTGACCAGTTCGAGCACGGCGAGAAAGCCCACCACCAGACCCGCCGCGCCTTTTTCCACATCGAACAGGGTATCGAAAACGATGAAGGCCCCGCCATGCAATTTGCGCAAAATGATCGTCATGTGTTCGCGCACCGACAATTGTTCGCGCCCGACACGGTGATGCTGCACGAGGCGCGCCCGCTTCATCAACCGCAGCCATGCCAGTTGGAGGTCGTGCAGGCTTACTTCGGGCATGCGTTCGACGATCTTTTCCGCCACGAACACACTGACGCGCTCGAAGTCGCGTCCCGCCCTCGGCAATGCATCGAGCCGCGCCGCCGCGAGCTTGGTCTGTTCGTATTCGAGCAGGCGCCGCACCAGTTCGGCCCGCGGGTCGGTTTCGACCGATTCTTCGCGCGGCGGGCGGGGCAGCAGCATGCGCGATTTGATTTCAAGCAGCATCGCCGCCATCAGCAGGTATTCCGCCGCCAGTTCCAGATTGGTCTCGCGCATGGCTTCGACGTATTCCAGGTATTGCGCGGTAAGCGGCGCCATCGGAATATCGAGCACATTGATGTTGGTGCGGCGGATGAGATAGAGCAGCAAGTCGAGCGGCCCCTCGAAAGCTTCAAGGAACACCCGCAGTGCATCGGGCGGAATATATAAATCCTTGGGCAGTTCGAGCACGGGTTCGCCGTACAGGCGGGCGGGCGCGTTTCCGCCTCTTTCGCCGGGCGCGGGCGGCAATTCCCGCTCCACCGCCGCTATCGCCATCGTACTTTCCGCCATTGCCGCCTCAGTTTCCGAAGAACATCATCAGGAGCGCCGTGAAACCGTCCAGCAGCGGCCCGAGAACGACGCCGAGCAGGCCCGTGAGCAGCAGCGCCAGCAAGATCAGGAAGCCGAACGGCTCGATGCGGGCGTATTTCCAGGCCAGGCGATCCGGCAACAGGCTGACGGCGATGCGTCCTCCGTCGAGCGGCGGCACCGGCAGCAGGTTGAGCAACATCAGTACGCCATTGATGGAGATGCCGACCATGGCCATCAATGAAGCGCCATACGCATAATCGTCCGGCGCGCGCGCGCCCAGCAGCGAGTGCAGGCATGCCCAGCCCACCGCCATGGCCAGATTGGACAGCGGCCCGGCGGCGGCCACCCACAACATATCGGCCTTGGGGTGACGCAGCCGGTTGAAATTGACCGGCACCGGCTTCGCCCAACCGAACAGTATCCCGTTGCCGCCCATCATGCTGGAAAGCAGGTAAAGACTCAATGGAACGGCTATCGTCCCGACCGGATCGATGTGGCGCAAGGGGTTGAGGGTGATGCGCCCGGCCTGTTCGGCCGTCGGATCGCCAAAGGCGCGCGCCACGTAGCCGTGCGCCGCCTCATGCACCGTGATCGCCAACAGTACCGGCAAGGCCCAGATCAGGATGTTTACACTAAACATCGCGCCCCCGGTCCGCTGTCAGGCCGAAAGGTTCGAGACGCCCGCGCCCCGCCCGCAACAGCACAGGCGCGCCGCTGGAGAGGTCTATCACCGTGCTCGCCTCGGGGCGGCACGTACCGGCTTCAATCACCAGGTCGAGATATTTTTCCAGCCGCTCGCGGATTTCCCCGGCGTCGGTGAGCGGCATGTCTTCGCCCGGCAGGAGCAGGGTCGATGACAGCAGCGGTTCGCCCAGTTCTTCGAGCAGCGCCGCGACCACCGGATGTTCGGGCACACGGATGCCGATGGTTTTGCGTTTCGGGTGAAGCAGGCGGCGCGGCAATTCGCGCGTACCCTCGAGGATGAAAGTATAGGGGCCGGGCGTGGCCGCCTTGAGCAAACGGTATTGCACGTTATCGACGCGGGCGAAGATGGCGATCTCGGACAGATCGCGGCACAGCAGGGTGAAATGGTGGCGCTCGTCTACCCCGCGCAAGCGGCGGATGCGGTCGAGCAGGGGCGCGTCCCCGAGATGTCCGCCGAGCGCATAGGCGGAATCGGTCGGGAAGGCGATCAGGCCGCCCGTGCGGATGATATTGGCCGCCTGGCGAACCAGCCTGGGCTGGGGCGACTCTGGATGCAGGGAAAAAAACTGGGCCATTGAAGAAAACGGGCGATGAGAGAAAAACAGTATGTCACGGCAGCCGCGACCACACCGGCGTCAGATCGGGCGGCAATGGATTGCAAAGGCCGACATCGACCGCGCTTTCGGCTTCGCCATGGAAATCCGATCCGCGCGAAGCCAGCAGCCCGCGCTGGCGGGCGAGTCTGGCGAAGCGCAACATGTCTGCCTGTGTATGCGCTCCCGCCACCACCTCGACGGCCTCTCCGCCGGCAGCGATGAAATTGGAGACGAGTTTGTCGAACGCCGCTGACGAAAGGCGATGGTAACGCGACGGATGCGCAATCACGGCGATGCCGCCCGCGCCGCGAATCCAGGCCACCGCTTCGTCGAGATTCGCCCATTCGTGCGAGACGAAGCCGGGCTTGCCGTGCGCGAGGTAGTGCTCGAACACGGTGTTGACATCGGGCATCCACCCGCTGGCGACGAAATGGCGCGCAAAATGCGCGCGTCCGATCATCTCCGGATTGCGCGCGAACCGGCGCGCGCCCGCCAGCGCATCGCGCAAACCCACCCGTTCAAGTTCTTCGGCCATTCGCCGCGCCCGGTCTTCGCGACCGCCGCGTACCCTCGCCAGACCGGCGAGCAGCGCCGGGTTTTGCGGGTCGACCCCGAGACCGACGATGTGGACGGTCGTATCCTCGACATACGATATGGAAATCTCGACGCCCGCCACGAAGCGCAAGCCCAGCAAGGCCGCCTCCCGCGCCGCGTCGGCCACGCCGCCCAACTCGTCATGATCGGTCAGCGCCAGCAAGTCCACACCGTTGGCATGCGCGCGGCGCACCAGCGCGGCGGGATCGAGGCAACCGTCGGAAACGGTGGAATGGCAGTGTAGATCGGCATTCATCGCGCGATGATAGCAAACCGCACGCCCGTCCCGGTTCCGCGCCCTCCGCTTCGCATCCCGGCGGACATTCCCGATGTGCTCCGCAAATCCGCCGATAATGCTTTCGCCCGCCGAAAAAAACGAACGGGCGGGCTTACCGGGCCGATGCCCGGAGACAGCGCACGACATGTCCTTCGCCCAGATCCCGCGCAGCCGGGTAACTTTCGCGGCAAGCGCCGTTCGCCAGCGGGCACCGCGGGTGGAAGTGGCAACCCGCCGGTTGCGCGAGCGGCGAGGGCGGTTCCGCCATCGCGCCGGGCTTTTCTTTCGCCGTGTTGTCGTCCGCGTCCGGTTCGGCATCGACGCGGGGTACGGCGGCGAGCAGCATCCGGGTATAAGGGTGCTCCGGCGTTTCCAGCACCCGCGCCGCCGGGCCTTGCTCGACGATGCGGCCGAGATACATCACCGCCACGTCGTCGGCCATGTAGCGCACGACGGCAAGGTTGTGGGTGATGAAAAGGTAGGCCAGCCCCCGCTCTTGCTGTAGTTCGCACATCAGGTTGAGTAGTTGCGCCTGCACCGATACGTCGAGCGCGCTCGTCGGTTCGTCGCAGACGATGATTTGGGGCGAGACCGCCAGCGCGCGGGCAATGGCGATGCGCTGGCGCTGGCCGCCGGAGAATTCGTGCGGGTAACGCCAGCGCATCGCGGGGGTGAGGCCGATGCGTTCGAGCAGGCCGTCCACGATACGCTGGCGCGAGGCAGCATCGCCGCCGACGCTCAGGCTCACCATGCCTTCCTCAAGGATTTCTCCGACGCACAGGCGCGGGTTGAGGGAGGCGAATGGGTCCTGGAACACCATTTGTACCGCGCGCCGCATGTTGCGCACGGCATTGTGATCGCGTGGCCGCAGCGGGGAGCCGTCGAAGATCACGGTGCCGCCCGTGGGAGGGGTCAGTTGCAGGATGGCGCGTCCCACCGTGGTCTTGCCGCAGCCGGATTCGCCGACCAGGGCGAGCGTCCGCCCCGCCGCCAGGCGCAGTCCGACGCCATCGACCGCCCGCACCCAATCCACCGTGCGCCGCAATAATCCTTTTTTTACCGGGAAATGAACGGCGAGATCGCGGACTTCGAGCACAGGGGCGGCGGCGGGCCGGTATGCCGCCGCCGCTCCGGCGGAGAACCGCTGCCGGATTTGCACGCCGCCGCCGTCGATATAGAGATGGCAGCGCACGCGCCGCCCGCCCACATTGTGCCAATCGGGCGCATCGGTTTGACAGCGTTCGCTTGCGCAGGGGCAGCGCGCCGCGAAGCGGCAGCCGGTGAAATGCCGGTCGAGCGGCGGTACGCCGCCCGGCAAGGCGGCGAGCATGCGCCCGCGCGCCGCGCCATCGGGCAGGGCGGCGAAAAGCCGTTGCGCATAGGGATGCAGGGGCGCGGCGAAGAATTCTTCGCGCAACCCGCTTTCGATCAGTTCTCCGGCATAGAGCAGGCCGATGCGGTGCGCGACGCGCGCGACGACGCCAAGGTCGTGGGTGATCAGCAGCATCGCCATGCCGCGCTCGGCCTGGAGACGGGCGAGCAGGTCGAGCACTTGCGCTTGGAGGGTGACATCGAGCGCCGTGGTGGGTTCGTCGGCGATCAAGACTTCAGGCTCGCCGGCGAGCGCCATGGCGATCATTACCCGCTGCTTCATGCCGCCGGAGAACTGGAACGGGTAATCGTCGAGCCGCGCCGCGGCGGAAGGGATGCCGACCGCTTCGAGCAGGCGGCGCGTTTCGGCTCTGGCCGCTGTGCCCGCGAGGCCGCGATGCCGCGCCAGCGCCTCGCCGATCTGCGCTGCGATCGTCATCACGGGGTTGAGACTGGTGGCGGGTTCCTGAAAGATCATGCCGATGCGCCCGCCGCGCATCTCGCGCATTCTCGCTTCGGGCAGGGCCAGCAGATCGTCGCCGCCCAGGCGCACCTGCCCGGCTGCGATGCTTGCCGCTCCGGGCAGCAGGCGGGCAATGGCCAGCGCCGTCATCGACTTGCCGCAGCCTGATTCACCCAGTAACGCGAAAGTTTCTCCCGCGGCGATCGACAGCCCGACGCCATCGACTGGGCGCACGACGCCCCCTGCGCCGCGAATCTCCACCGCGAGGTTCTCGACTTCGAGCAGGGCGGCTGCCGTGCGCGTCGTGTCGGCCATTGCCCGTTTCCCTTATCTGCGCGCGATCCGGGTCGAAAAGGGAAAACGGTTCAATGAAGACTCCGGCTGCCGCCGTCGCGATGACCGTTGCTTTCGCCATGAGCGTGGCCATGGGCGATTTCTTCCGCCGTGGCGGAACGCACGTCGGTGACGATCATATCGAAAATCAGCGCCATGCCCGCAAACGGATGATTGCCATCGACGACGACCTTGCCGTCGGCAATTTCGGTGATGTGGAAGATTTCTTCGCCTGTGTCGCTGACCCGCTCGAAAGCCATGCCGACTTCGGCGTTTTCCGGAAAGAGTTCGGCATCTTCGACCGCTACCAGCTTTTCGTCATAATCGCCGAAGGCGTCGTGCGGCTGCAATTTGATTTTGAGGGCGTCGCCGATTTTCTTGCCGTGCAAGGCTTCTTCCAGCCTGGGGAAAATACCGTCGTAGCCGCCGTGCAAGTAAACGAGAGGCTGCCGACCATCGTCGACCACGGCGCCATCGGTGTCGGTGACTGTATAGTTGAGGGTGACGATGCAGTTTTTGACGATTTCATTCGACATGATTGAAGCTATCCTTGTAACGGCAAACGTCCGAACATAACGCACGCGCGCGTCCGACTCAAGGATAATTTGCGTTTGCCGTCGCCATTTTGTTCCGGATACAGGATCGCCGGGCGGCCGAAAACAGGATCGGGGCATGTCGGCGCTGGAAAATGGCATCGGGCATGTATATGCTTACACGCATTGAAACGTTTTCCGCGAATCCGCCCATGAGCCTGCATTTGACCGCCCGCCAGCAAGAGATACTGGACTTCATCGCCCACACTGCGGCGCTCGAAGGCCGTCCGCCCACGCGCACCGAGATTTGCGCCGCTTTCGGTTTCCGCTCGCCCAATGCCGCCGAAGGTCATCTGCGCGCCCTTGCCGCCAAAGGCGCCGTCAGGATCGACGAGAGACTCGCGCGCGGCATCCGCCTCCCCGAACCGCCGGGGCTGCCCATCGTCGGTCGCGTCGCCGCGGGCAGCCCGCTCCTGGCTGTCGAGCACATCGAAAAGTATCTCCAGGTCGATCCCGCGCTATTTTCCCCGCGCGCTGACTACTTGCTGCGCGTATGCGGCATGAGCATGCGCGATGCGGGCATCCTCGACGGCGACCTCCTTGCCGTCCATCGCTGCGGCGATGCGCGCGACGGGCGGATCGTCGTCGCGCGCATCGAGGACGAAGTCACCGTCAAGACCTTGCGTCGCCATGGTCATGAAGTGGAATTGCTTCCCGCCAACCCCGATTTTGCACCCATCGTCATCGACACCCGCCGGCAATCGCTGACGATAGAGGGGGTGATGGCGGGCTTGGTCCGGCGGGGTTGAACGCCGCCGCCGGCGGGATACCAGAGCCTATCCGTTGTACCTGACCTTGACGATTTCCACTTCCCGCATGCCTGCCGGGCTTGCAAAGCGCACTACGTCGCCTTCGCGCGCCTTGAGCAAAGCGCGGGCGAGCGGCGATATCCAGCTGATTTTGCCCGCGACGACATCGGCCTCGTCGATGCCGACGATTTGCCAGTCCTGCTCGGCGGCATCGGCATCGGCGACATCGCAGATCGTCACCGTGGCGCCGAAAAACACCTGGTCGCCGCCCCGCCGCGCCTGCGGGTCGACAACTTCGGCATTGTCGATGCGCTTGCTCAAGAAACGAACGCGGCGGTCGATTTCGCGCAGGCGCTTCTTGCCGTAGAGATAGTCCCCGTTTTCCGAGCGGTCGCCGTTACCGGCGGCCCAGGAGACGATCTCCACGATTTTCGGGCGCTCGATGCGCAGAAGACGATCGAGTTCTTCGCGCAATGCTTGGTAACCGCGCGGCGTCATGTAGTTTTTGCTGCCCGGCGGCACGCGCAGCGAAGGGGAAAGCTCCTCCTCGCCGTCATTGTCCCCGGACTCCTTGACGAAAGCCTTGTTCATGATCCATCCCGGCATGGGTACGTTGTTGACCGGATTTTACCGGGACGGCGATTGTTTTCCTGCCTGTAGACACATACCATAGCCACGGGGGGAACTCACCCGTCGATGTGCCTGAGGCTACGATGAACGACGATATTTTCGATACTGCGGTGACGCTGCGCGAGCGTCTCGCCCGCTTGCACGGTGAACACCGCGATCTCGACGACGCTATTGACCGCCTGGCCGAATCTCCGACCGGCGATGAGTTGCTCGTAAGACGAATGAAAAAACGCAAGCTTGCCCTCAAAGATCGCATCAGCATGCTGGAACGCCTGATCGAACCCGACGATCTGGCTTGAGCGGTATTCGTATTTCCGCCGCGAGAGGCTGTAGAAAACGCTTGGCCGGGCGGCGGGCGTTCCGCGAAAGTGTCCGTAGCCGCCGGAACTGAATGTGTGTCGAAGCCATGAGTTCAAATTTTTCGCCTTCCGCGACGCCTGCGGTCGCGCCAGCCTGTTACCACTGTGGCTTGCCGGTGCCGCCGGAGGCGCATTACCGGGTGGTCGTGGAGGGCGCCGAGCGCCGTATGTGCTGCGCCGGCTGCGAGGCGGTAGCGCAGGCGATCGTCGGCAATGGGCTGTCCGGCTATTATCGCCACCGCGATGCCATGCCCGAAAAGCGCGCCGAGGCTATGCCGGATGAGTTGCGCGATCTGGGGCTTTTCGACCATCCAGAATTCCAGCGGGGTTTCGTGCATCCGGTGGATGAACACGAACGCGAGGCTTCGCTGATTCTCGAAGGCATTACCTGCGCCGCTTGCGTGTGGCTCAATGAGCAGCATCTCGCCCGTCAGCCGGGCGTGTCGGCGGTGCAGATCAATTACGCTACCCGGCGCGCCCGCGTGCGTTGGGACGAAAGGCAAATCAAGCTCTCCGGCATTCTGGCGGCGATTCAGGCCATCGGTTATCGCGCCTATCCTTACGATGCCGCGCGCGCCGAGCAGGTGGCCGACCGCGAGCGGCGTTCGATGCTGTGGCGGGTATTCGTCGCCGGTTTCGGCATGATGCAGGTGATGATGTATGCCTTCCCGGCCTATATGGCGGGTGATGGCGACATGACGGAGGATATGGCGTCGCTGCTGCGCTGGGCAAGCCTGATCCTGACCCTGCCGGTGGTGTTGTATTCGGCGGCGCCGTTTTTCCAGCGCGCGTGGCGCGACATCCGCTTGCGCCGCCTGGGGATGGATGTGCCGGTCGCGCTCGGCGTCGGCAGCGCGTTTCTGGCGAGTTTGTGGGCGACCTTGACCCACGGGCCGGTGGTTTATTTCGACTCGGTGACGATGTTCGTGTTTTTCCTGCTTGGCGGGCGCTATCTCGAAATGCTGGCGCGGCAACGGGCGGTGCGCGGCATCGAGGAATTGGGCAAGGTGTTGCCGGCGTTCAGCGAACGTCTGCCGCACTGGCCGCGGCCCGGCGGCGAGCGGGTGCCGGTATCGCAACTCGCGCCGGGAGATCATGTGCGGGTGCGTCCGGGGGAAGTGGTGCCGGTCGATGGCATCGTGGTCGAAGGCGTGAGCGAAGCCAATGAGGCGCTATTGACCGGCGAGAGCCGCCCGGTGTTCAAAGGGGCGGGCGCGCCGCTCACCGGCGGCAGTATCAACGTTTCCAGTCCGCTCGTATTGCGGGTCGAACAGGTGGGCGACGCTACCCGGCTGGCGGCGATCCGCCGCCTGATGGAACGGGCCGCGAGCGAGAAGCCGCGGCTGGCGACGCTCTCCGACCGGCTGGCGGCGCGTTTCGTCGTCGCCTTGCTGGCATTGGCGGCGGCGACCGGGGTTGTGTGGTGTTTCGTCGAACCGTCCCGGGCCTTGTGGATCTTCGTATCGGTGCTGGTGGTGGCCTGTCCCTGTGCCTTGTCTCTGGCGACGCCGACGGCGCTCACAGTGGCGACCGATGCGCTGGCGCGCATGGGCGTGCTGGTGACGCGCGGATATGCGATAGAAACGCTGGCGCGCGTCAATCACTATGTGTTCGACAAGACCGGCACCCTGACGCTGGGGCGGATGAGTCTGGAAGAAACGCTCCCGCTCGACAGAATGGATGCCGATGCCTTGTGCGCGCTCGGCGCTGCTTTGGAGCAGGGGTCGGAACACCCGGTCGCGCTCGGTTTGCGCGCGGCGGCGGACGGCAAGCAGCCGGTCGCGGTCAGTGGCGTGGTTGCGGAAACCGGGCAGGGGATGACCGGGCGTTACGATGCCGGGGCGGTATGGATCGGTCGCCCGGATTTCGTCGCCGCGCGGTTGGGACGACCGCTGCCCGCCGAAGCTGCCGCGCTGGAAGCGAAAACGGGCACGGTGGTGGCCTTGGCGGATGAGCGGGGCTGGCTTGGGTTGTTTCGTCTGGGCGATACGCTGCGCCCGGCTGCGTCCGATCTGATTCGCCAGCTTGACGCGGCGGGAATTCCGACGACGATCCTGTCGGGCGATGCGCCGGCTGTGGCGGCGGCGGTCGGGCGCGAACTGGGAATCGCCGACGCGCACGGCGGCATGACGCCGCAAGACAAGCTGGCCTTCATCGCGGGGTTGCAGAACGATCCGGCCAAGGTGGTGGCGATGGTCGGCGATGGGGTAAACGATGCGCCGGTGCTGGCGCAGGCGCATGTTTCGGTGGCGGTGGGCAGCGGTACCGATCTCGCGCGCAATCAGGCCGATATCGTGCTGCTTGGCGAAGATCTTGCCCGGCTTGCCGAAGGGGCTGGCGTGGCGCGCAAGACATTGCGCATCATCCGGCAGAATCTGTGTTGGTCGTTCGCGTACAATTTTTCCGCCGTGCCGATGGCGATGACCGGTTGGGTGACGCCCCTAATGGCGGGTGTCGGCATGGCCGGCAGCTCGCTGCTGGTCGTTCTCAATGCGCTGCGGTTGCAGCGTCGCCGAGGGTGAGGCAGAAATGGAAAGTCTTTATCTACTGATTCCGCTCTCGGTTGTGCTGGTCTTTTTAATCGGCGCTTTATTCTGGTGGTCGTTGCGCACGGGGCAGTACGACGATCTCGAAGGCCCGGCATATCGGATTCTGCTCGATGACCGGGACGAATTCCGGCAAGAGGAAAAAGGCAATGAAACGGCGCTGGAAACAGGGCAGAACCGACCCGTGGCGAAACTTGTTCATCGAAAACCAACTTCGATTGAAAACCTTCCCCCTTCAGGGGGATAGTCCCATGCGGGAGGGGTTGTACAACCCCTCCCGCATCTCGTCGTCCGGCCTTGCCGAACGTGGATTGAAACATAAACAAGCATGAATTGTGCAACGATTTTGATCCAAGTCAATGGAATATGGCGAAAACGGGGCATACTGGCCCCAGTTTTGCGATGTGGCCGGTGTTGAAGGAGAAACGTCCGGTTGCCGTAATGGTTTGATGTCTCTCTGTTGGGGTTGGGGGTGCGTGTATGCGCACCCTTTTTTTGTTTGTGCACTGCCGCAAAGCTTATGATGTATTGTTGCAATTGATTTGTGCGTCGCCGCAATGGATTTTGTGCACTGCCGCAATTAATTTTAAATGTATTGCCGATAATCTGAAGGCTTTCGCCGGTTCGCGGATCGCAATACAATTCACATCCGCAATTTGATCTGTATCAAATTGTATATCTCGCCCGAAGGTATCCTTCCCCACGACGACAACGGTGGTTTTTCACGGTCGTTGGCGTTGTGGTGGTATCGAGAGGGACTTTGTCAACTAAGAGGTGACTCACATGCAATCGCAAACGACTTATAACTACAAAGTCGTGCGCCAGTTCACCATCATGACGGTGGTATGGGGCATAGTGGGCATGCTTGTCGGCGTGATCGTCGCGGCACAGCTCGTATGGCCTGGACTGAACGTACTGGAATACCTGCATTTCGGCAGGTTGCGTCCGCTACATACAAACGCGGTGATCTTCGCGTTCGGTGGTTGCGCGTTGTTCGCAACGTCTTTCTATGTCGTGCAACGAACCTGTCATACCAGGCTGTTTGCGCCGGGGTTGGCCTCCTTCGTCTTCTGGGGCTGGCAACTCATCATCGTCGCGGCGGCTGTCACCCTTCCTCTCGGCATCACCACCGGCAAGGAATACGCCGAACTCGAATGGCCGATCGACATAGCGATCGCCATCGTCTGGGTGTCCTATGCGATCGTGTTCTTCGGTACCGTCGCCACGCGCAAGGTCAGCCACATCTATGTGGCGAACTGGTTCTACGGCGCCTTCATCATTGCCGTGGCTCTGCTGCACATCGTCAACAGCGCGGAAATCCCGGTATCGTTGTTCAAGTCCTACTCGGCCTATGGCGGCGTGCGGGACGCCATGGTGCAATGGTGGTACGGCCACAATGCGGTGGGCTTCTTCCTGACCGCGGGTTTCCTGGGCATGATGTACTACTTCGTACCGAAGCAGGCGGACCGGCCCATCTATTCGTACCGCCTGTCCGTGGTGCACTTCTGGGCGCTCATCTTCACCTACATGTGGGCGGGCCCTCACCATCTGCACTACACCGCGCTGCCTGACTGGGCGCAATCCGTCGGCATGCTGTTCTCGCTCATCCTGCTGGCGCCATCCTGGGGCGGCATGATCAACGGAATCATGACGCTTTCGGGCGCGTGGCACAAACTGCGCACCGATCCGATCCTGAAGTTCATGATTACCTCGCTGTCGTTCTACGGCATGTCGACCTTCGAGGGGCCGATGATGTCGATCAAGAGCGTCAATGCGCTGTCGCACTACACCGACTGGACTGTCGGCCACGTGCACTCCGGCGCGCTGGGCTGGGTGGCGCTGATTTCGATCGGCGCGGTCTATTTCCTGCTGCCGCGCCTGTATGGCAAGACCGAGATGTACAGCACCAAGCTTGTCAATACACACTTCTGGATTGCAACTGTCGGCATCGTGCTCTACATCGCTTCGATGTGGATTGCCGGCGTGATGCAAGGTCTGATGTGGCGCGCAACCAGCGCGGACGGCACGCTCAGTTACGAGTTCGTCGAAAGCGTGAAGGCGACCTATCCGTTCTGGACCATTCGCCTGGTGGGCGGCGCGCTCTTCCTCGTCGGCATGCTGGTCATGTTCTACAACATGCTCAAGACCATCGCCGGCGCAAAAGCCTATAACGCTCCGGTGGTAGCGCCTGCTGCCGCCCACGCTTAAGTCGGAGATTCAGACATGGCTCAATCAAAACACGACGCGATCGAACGCAACGTATTCCTTATGATCGTCCTCACGCTGCTTGCTGTCAGCGTGGGGGGATTGGTGGAGATCGTCCCGCTGTTCTTTCAAAAATCGACGACGGATGCGGTGGATGACAAGGGCAATACGCTCGATGTGAAGCCTTACGATGCGCTCCGCCTCGCCGGTCGCGACATCTACATCCGTGAAGGCTGCTACAACTGTCATTCGCAGATGATTCGCCCGTTCCGGGCCGAAACCGAGCGTTATGGCCATTTCTCGGTGGCGGGTGAATTCATCTACGACCATCCCTTCCAATGGGGCTCGAAGCGGACAGGGCCGGATCTGGCTCGCGTCGGCGCCCGTTACACGGATGAATGGCAGCGCGTGCACCTCCTCAATCCACGCGATGTCGTGCCGGAGTCGAACATGCCGGCCTTTCCGTGGCTCGACCGTCCGCTTCAGGCGGCTGACATTGGCGCTCACATGAAGGCGTTGCGCGTGGTTGGCGTGCCTTACACCGACGACGAGATCGCCAATGCACCGGCGGCGGTTGCCGGCAAGACCGAACTTGACGCCGTGGTCGCCTACCTCCAGGGGTTGGGTCTGGCGCTTCGCAATGTAAGGTAAGACGGGATCTGCGCCGCCATGGAAGAAGTTGTCAACAACTTGAGAACCATCGTCATCGTGCTGGGTTTGCTGTGCTTCGTGGCTATCTGCTACTGGGCGTACAGCAAGCATGCACAGGCGGGGTTCGACGAGGCGGCGCGCTTGCCTCTGGCCGATGACGATCTACCGGCAAGTCCGGCTGACAAGGAAGGAATGACAAATGGCTGACTTTATCAGCGGTTTCTGGAATCTGTATGTGTCGGGCCTCATTGCTTTTGGCCTGCTGTTCTGTCTCGTCGTGTTGGTTACGAACACAACGTCGCAGGGCGCTGGAGAACCCAAATTGCAGGGGCACGTCTGGGACGAAAACCTGAGGGAATACAACAACCCGCTGCCGCGCTGGTGGTTGTACCTGTTTTGGGTGACCGTCATCTTCGCAATCTTCTACTTTTACCTGTTCCCGGGTTTCGGCGACCGGCACAGCGACCCGAGCAATCCAGCCAAGGAACGTGGCTTGCGCGCCGAATATGCAAAGGAAGTCAATGCCGCCAATGCAAAATATGGCCCAACCTTTGAGCGATATCTGGGGACGGATCTGAAGGCGTTGGCATCCGATCCGGCAGCGGTTGCGACGGGCAAGCGCCTTTTCCTGACCTACTGCTCGCAGTGTCACGGTTCGGCGGCCAGGGGCGCCCAAGGCAAGAACTATGGCTTCCCGAACCTGACCGATGATGACTGGCTGTATGGCGGCGATCCCGAAACCATCAAGGCCAGCATCGAAGGTGGCCGCGCCGGTGTGATGACGGCCTTTGGCGGCACGCTCAACAGCGACCAGATCAGGGATGTGGCCAACTATGTGCGCGCGATTGCCGGCCTGACTTCGGATGCGGCCCGCGCCGCTCGCGGCAGGGATGTTTTTGCGAGCAACTGCACGGTTTGCCATGGACCGGAGGGCAAGGGAGCAAGATCCATGGGCGAAGCGTTCGCCGTACTGGGCGCGCCTGATCTCACCGACGGTATATGGTTGTACAGCAGCACTGAAGAAGCTATCGTCGATGGCGTCACCAAGGGCCGCAATGCGGGTCCGGGCAGTGTGACCAACACCATGCCGGCTTGGAAAGACTTCCTTGGCGATGCCAAGGTTCACATCCTTGCGGCATATGTGCATAGTCTGGGCAGCAATAAATAGAAACAGGAAAGACGGTCCCGAGTGTGAAGTGTCCGGGGCCGTCTATCTTCCCTTCGGGGTAAAATAACCCGTCTGTTCTCTGAGAGGAGTGCTGTTCCAATGAATGACACTATCTCGAATACATCTCCCCCGGCGTCTTCTCCGTTGCCTGTTTCGGCGGCAGGAAAGAAAGGAAAGGGCGGGTTGTACACAGCCCACAACAAGATTTACATTCGCGCGACCGCCGGCGTTTTTACCAAGTGGCGATGGACGCTGGTGTTTCTCACCCAAATCGTTTTCTACGGCCTGCCCTGGTTGACATGGAATGATCGGCAGGCCGTGCTACTGCATTTGGTCGAGCGGAAGTTTTACATTTTCGGATGGGTGTTCTGGCCGCAGGATGTATTCTTCCTGGCGATCCTGCTGATTATTTCCGCGTATTCATTGTTCTTTTTCACCGCGATCGCGGGGCGTCTGTGGTGTGGCTACGCTTGTCCGCAGACGGTGTATACCGAGATTTTCTTGTGGATAGAACAAAAAATCGAAGGCGACCATCTCAAGCGGGCAAAACTTGACGCTTCGCCGATGGATGGGCGCAAATTCTCGATCAAGGCGGCCAAATATGGGGCATGGGGCGCGTTGGCGCTATGGACCGGCTTCACTTTCGTCGCCTATTTTTCGCCGCTCGGTGAATTGTTGGGCTCGGTTTCCACATTGAGTTTCGGGTCGTGGGAAACGTTCTGGATACTGTTCTACGGGACATTCACGTTCGTATTTGCCGGTTTCATGCGCGAGCAGGTGTGCAAGTTCATGTGCCCTTACGCCCGCTTCCAGTCGGTGATGTTCGACCCCGATACGCTGGTGGTCACATACGACGAAGCGCGTGGCGAGCCGCGTGGCGTACATCGCAAGGGCGATGCGGCGGCAAGCAAGGGCGACTGTATCGACTGCGGGATTTGCGTCCAGGTCTGTCCGACCGGCATCGACATCCGCAATGGTCTGCAATACGAATGCATTGGCTGTGCGGCCTGTGCCGATGCTTGCGACCAGATCATGGACAAGGTGGGCGCGCCGCATGGATTGGTACGCTATTCGACCGAGAGCGCCCTCAAGCAGGGCTGGGGAAGCTCGGAAATCTTCCATCATATATTGCGTTTGCGCACCCTGATTTATGGAGCGGTATTGCTCTTTGTCGGCATCGCTTTCATATGGGGGCTTGCCACGCGGATACCGTTGCGGGTCGATGTCATTCGCGACCGGGCTTCGCTTGGGCAGGAAATTCCGGGCGGGATGATCGAAAACATCTATACGCTTCGCGTCATGAACATGACCGAGCAGCCGCGGGTTTTCACTGTCGGCGTGGAAGGTCTGCGCGAGGTGCAGATTTCCAGCGAGCGCCGGGTCGAGGTGGATGCGGCGCAAACCCATGAAGTCACTTTGCGGGTACATGTGCCGCTGGATGCGGGCAAGCAGGGCGCGAACGAGATATTTTTCAATGTTTCCGCCGAAGACGATCCCGGCGTGAAGCGGCGGGAGAAAGCGACGTTCTTTTTCCCCCGATGATTTCGGAACGGGAAAATTTGATGGATTCGCAAATGACCGGCGCGCGCAGTGAACCATGGTATCGGCAGGGCTGGCCGTGGTTCCTGATGGCGCTGCCCGCGACCGCTGTAGTGGCTGGCATTGCGACCTGGATTTTTGCGCAGACCAGTTGGGACGGTCTCGTGTCCGACGACTATTACAAGGACGGCCAGAGCGTCGTGCAAGTCGTCGACCGGCTTGAGCATGCGCGGGAAATGGGCCTGTCGGCGCGCGCCCGGGTGCGCGACGGTGCAATCAGTATCGAATTGTCCGCCGCGCAAGAGGGAGATTTGCCCGCAATGCTTTATTTGACGATTGTTCATCCGACCCATAGCGGATCCGATCAGCAGGTGGCGCTGCAAAGGGGGGAGGATGGTTTGTATCTGGGTGAGATCGCTCCGCTGCGCGCCGGTCGCTGGAGTTTTCGACTGGAAGACAGCTTGAAAAGCGAACGCGAGTTGAAAAATAAATCCCAAAGTTGGCGCATGGACGGCATTGCCAATCTCCCGATGGAAACGGAGATATTGCTCGAACCGTTCAATTCTTAAACTGTTGAAGGAGGTGCTCCACCATGGCAGAGCTGTTTTCGACGCAGATTGGTGTGCTCAGCCTGATTACCATCTTGGGCGTGGTCGTCATGGCTGTTTTTTTTATTCGCTATTTCTCGAACCGCATGGCGGAAGATGAGCGCAGGGCCGCAGCCGCGCAACAGCGCGAACGTAGCGCCAAGGCATAGATACTTGGTCTGGAATACAAACGGCCCGGGGAACCGGGCCGTTTGTATTCTGGGAAAGAAAAACGGCGGACGAAAGAAACGGCAAGCGTTTCAGCGGTAAACGAGCACCGGGATTTTGCTGTGGGTGAGCACTTTTTGTGTTTCGCTGCCCAATAACAAACCGGCAATGCCGCGGCGGCCATGCGAAGCCATGAAAATCAGATCGCAGTCATGGCGGTCGGCGGCATTGACGATGGCTTCATAGGGAATTTCGTTGACCTGTGTGTCGACGCCGGTCGTGATGCCTTCGGCTTCTGCCGCGGCCTTGACGCGATTCAGGATACGCAGGGCTTCCTGTTGCGCGGATTGGGCGAATTGCTCCGGGGTCGTGGGATCGATCAGCGCACCCTCTCCATAGATAGGCATCGGGAAATCGGGCTGTGAGTAAAAAAAGGTGATGCGGGCATTGATTTCCTTGGCGAAAGCAATGGCGCGGGCAACGGCTGTATCGGACAGCGGCGATCCGTCGGTCGGTACGAGAATGTGCTTGAACATGGCGTGCTTCCCTCTTGTCGTTTGGTACCCGATTATAGTGACAGAGTCTCGATAATTTTGTGCTTGATGCGCATCAAGGGCGTGAATGCCGGCTGTTGCCGTTTTTCGGCGGCAATCCGTATCGAGAGTGTGCGAAAAGCATTATGACGGCGGTAGTGACGGACGTTACGATGTACGGGGCCGTATGCAAAAGCGGCGGAGGTGTGTGTCGTAGGCGTTATGACGGCACGTCTGGCTGGCAGTAGCGGGCCGGGGCGGCTGTAGCCGAACTGTGCACGCCATTGGGGTCACACGAGCAGGAAGGAGAGATTCATGGCCAGGAGCAGCACGACCGGAGAGGGCCGTCAGACGCGTAGCCATGCCATGCGGCATGACGAGACTTTCAACCCCGGACGGGTGTTGAAGGAAACCATGCACAAGCTGCACGAGGGCGTCGAAGGCTCCATCGATCCATTGGGCATGGCTGCGCCCATCGTCCACGCCCAGTTGGCGTGGCTGGTGCATCCCCAGGAACTTGCCGAGTGGATTTCGCATTTGTCGTCCGATTTATGGAAGTTGTATATCCACTCCTTGGCCCGGCTGACGGGACGCGAAAGCGAAGACCCCATCCTGCCGCACCCCGACGATGTCCGCTTTGCCGACGCAGTCTGGACGGACTCCGCTTCCTGGGATTTGATCAAAGAGTGGTATCTCGCTTTCACCCACAATATGCAGGACATGCTCTACGATACGCCGGGACTCAGCGGCAAAGAGCGGCGCAAGGCGGCGTTCTGGTGGCGGAAATGGCTCAACGCGATGGCGCCGACCAATTTTTTGCCGACCAATCCGGTTGCATTGCGAAAAGCTGCCGAGAGTCGCGGAGAGAGCCTTTTCGTCGGATACCAGAATTTTCTTGAAGACCTGCGGGCCGGTACGATACGGATGACGCCGCTCGACGATTTCAAGGTCGGGAGCAACCTTGCTACCACGCCGGGCGCGGTGGTGTTCCGCAACCGGCTCGTCGAAGTCATACACTACATCCCGACCCAGCCCAAAGTTCATGCCGAGCCGGTGGTGATCGTCACGCCGTGGATCAACAAATTCTATATTCTCGATCTCAACGAAAAGAAAAGCATGGTGCGCTTCCTGCTCGACCAGGGGTTGGATGTGTTCATCACCAGTTGGAAGAACCCGGATGAGTCGATGCGCAACACGACCTTCGACGACTACTTGGTCGACGGGATTCAGACGATCATCGACGTGGCGCGCAATTTCACCGGCTCGCCCAAGGTGCATGCGGTGGGCTATTGCATCGGCGGCACGGCGCTGACGATGTACATGGCCTGGGCGAACCGGCACTTCAAACCCGCAGATGTCCCTGTCGCCGATTTCACCCTTTTCACCACGCTCATCGATTTCAGCAAGCCGGGCGACATCGAAATTTTCATCGACCCTTCGACCATTCGCTATCTGGACGATAATATGGCCCGCAAAGGCTATTTCGATGGCAAGGAAATGGCGGCCTCCTTCCGTCTGCTGCGCTCGAACAGCCTGATCTGGACTTATGTCGTCCATGGCTGGCTGTATGGCGAGTCTTTGGCGCCGTTCGACGTGCTGTACTGGAACATGGATTGCACTCGTCTGCCATATGCAATGCATATGTGGTACCTGAATGAACTTTACTTGCACAATCGCCTGATTCACCACGATGCACTCACCGTGGCTGGCGAGCCGCTCGATCTTTCCTGCATCACCCAGCCGCTTTACGCCGTATCGGCGGAGGACGATCATATTGCGCCGTGGGCGCAGACCTTCCGCGTCAACAACTTCGTGAATGGGCCGAAGCGTTATGTGCTTTCCAGTTCCGGGCACATCTTCGGCATCGTCAATCCGGTGGTGAATCCGCCCAAGCGCCGTTTCTGGGCCAGTGAGCCGCGCCGTTCCGATACTGCCGAAAACTGGCGGGCCTCGGCGGTCGAGCAACGGGGGTCGTGGTGGCCGGACTGGATGGAATGGCTCAAGCCGCGCGCCGGCAATCTGGTGGAAGCCAGGCCGGCGGCCAATGAACAATATCCGCAGTTGTCGCCAGCGCCGGGCATCTACGTCGTCGAGCCTTGATCGAAAACCGACTTCGGTCGGAAACCTCTCCCTTCAGGGGGATAATCCCATGCGGGAGGGGTTGTAACCCTTTCCGCATCTCGCCGTCCGGCTGTCAACGTGCGCCTGGCTGATGCTGGATCAACTTCCTGAGGCTGTTGTTGTCGAGAATGCGGATGTGTTTTTGCTGCACGGCGACCAGCCCCTCGTCCTGGAAGCGGGAAAAGGCGCGCGAGACAGTTTCGAGCTTGAGACCCAGGTAGGAGCCGATTTCTTCGCGCGTCATGCGCAGATGGAATTCGGAGGCCGAGAACCCGCGCGCCGTGAAACGTTGCGACATGTTGAGCAGGAAAGCGGCCAGCCTTTCCTCGGCGCGCATCGAGCCAAGCAGCATCATCACGCCGTGGTCGCGCACGATCTCGCGGCTCATGACTTTGTGGAACCGATGCTGTAGCCCCTCGACGATGCGGGCGAGTTCTTCGAGCTTGGCGTAAGGAATCACGCAGACTTCGCTATCTTCGAGAGCGATGGCATTGCAGGAATGCAGTTCGGCGCTGATGCCGTCGAGGCCGAGAATCTCGCCTGTCATCTGAAAACCCGTGACTTGCTCGCGTCCGTCTTCGAGCAGGACGTCGGTCTTGAACGAACCGATGCGGATGGCGTATATGGCCTCGAACGGATCGCCTGTACGGTAAAGCGGCTGCTGGCGCTTGATCCTGCGCCGCACGCCCACCAGTTCGTCGAGGCGGTGGATGTCCGAATCGATCATCCCGAATGGAAGGCACGATTCAAGCAGATTGCATTGAGAACAGGCTTTTTTGAGTCCTGTGACGGTGGCGGGCGCTGTTGCCATCATTTGACAGTACACTCTCCGGTTGGGGGTGGATATCGTTATTTGCGCGGTTGATCCATATCAACCGGAAAGCGGCGGTTTTCTGCCATCGTAAGAGCCTTTGAGCAGCACATCCATGACCAATCAGCACGAGCTTGTTTTCGATCCCGAACTGATTCGCCGTTTCGATATCAACGGGCCACGCTATACATCATATCCCACGGCGGACCGCTTCGTCGAAGCGGTCGGCGCGCGAACATTGACCGACTGGCTGGGAAAGCGGGCGGTCGGCGGCATCAGCCGACCGCTGTCATTATACTTCCACATCCCGTTTTGTAACACGATTTGCTATTACTGTGCCTGCAATAAGATCATCACCAAGGATCATGGCCAGTCGGCGAAATACCTGGATTACCTGGATCGGGAAATTCGTCTCCAGGCTGCGGCGCTGGGCGGCGCGCGCCAGGCCACTCAGCTTCACCTGGGCGGAGGAACGCCGACTTTTCTGTCGCATGACGAACTGCGCCGCCTGATTTCGTCGGTACGCGCCCGTTTCGAGCTCGCGCCCAACGGCGAATATTCGATCGAGGTCGACCCGCGCAAGGTCGATTTCGCTACCGTCGAATTGCTTGCTACCCTCGGGTTCAACCGTATGAGCGTCGGGGTGCAGGATTTCGCCGGGGATGTGCAGATCGCCACCAATCGCGTGCAGAGCTTCGACGAAACCCGGCTGGTGATGGAAGCGGCGCGCGCCACGGGCTTTCGCTCGATCAGCATGGACTTGATTTACGGTCTGCCCAGGCAGAACCTTGCCAGCTTCGGTCATACGCTCGAAAAAGTGGCGGCGCTTTCGCCCGACCGCATATCGCTCTATAGCTATGCCCATCTGCCCGGCCTTTTCAAGCCGCAGCGGCGCATTCCGCAAGGCGACTTGCCGGGGCCGGATACCAAGCTGCAAATCCTGCGGCGGGCCATCGACTATCTGACGGCAGCCGGATACGTCTATATCGGCATGGACCATTTCGCCAAGCCGGACGATGAACTGACCGTGGCCCAGCGGCAGGGGAGATTGCATCGCAACTTCCAGGGCTACTCGACCCAGGCCGAATGCGACATGCTGGCTTTCGGCGTCTCGTCGATCGCCAAGGTCGGCCCGGTGTATGCGCAGAACCACAAGACGCTCGATGAATATTACGATGCGCTCGACCGCGATGAATTGCCGGTGCTGCGCGGCGTCGAACTGACCGCCGACGATCTGTTGCGGCGCTCGATCATTCAATCCCTGATGTGTCATTTCTCCTTGTCGATGGAGTCGATACAGATCGCGCATCTCATCGACTTCAAGGATTACTTCAGCGAGGAATTGTCCGATCTTGAGGAGATGGAAGCCGCCGGACTCGTCGGGATCGAAGACGGCTGGATCACCGTATTGCCGGCGGGGCGGCTCCTAGTTCGCGCGATTGCCATGGTGTTCGACCGCTACTTGCGCGCCGACCGCGAGCGCAAACGCTACTCCCGCGTGATCTGATCCGGCGCGCTTTCGTTTGCAGGGCTGTTTCTGTTACTATCGCCCCCCATGCGCCGCTGGCTTGCCGTCCTCCTGCTGGTTTTTCTGCCGCTCCAATCCGCCTGGGCGGCGGCGGGCGTCTATTGCCAGCATGAACGCGGAGAGGCGGCGCATCATTTCGGCCATCACGAGCACAAGCATGCTACCCCGGACAATCCCGCGGATACGGATTCGGACGCGCCCGGTCGGCAGAGCGCCGACAATGATTGCAGTTTCCACCTGAACGGCTTCCCCGGCTTCACGAGCCGCCAGCATCTTCCGATGCTTCCGACGGTTGCCGTATTCGGCGAAAGCCGTTTTCCGCGCTACGCCTCGCACATCCCCGACGGCCCCGACCAGCCCGACATAGCACTCGCCGCCTGAAAGCCCGGCGAGACGCTCTCCCCCTGTTTTCGCGGTCACGAATGACCGCGCCGCGCTCTTGCCGGATTGTCCTCGTTTTGTCAGGAGAATTCGATGCGCAAGCCGTATCCATCAAATTTCGGGCTGCTCGGGCTGGCGGCCCTCGTTACCAGCCCCTTGTTTTTTCCGCCGGCATGGGCGCAACAGCCGCCCGCGCCGTCCGCCGCACATCCGCAGCAGATGTCCCTTTCCGGTTCGGGGAAGCTCGAACCCACGGCGGCATTGCACCTTGCCGCCGCCATCGAGCTTGCCTTGTCGGCCAATCCCGAATTGTCCGCGGCGGCGCGCGAGTTGCTGGCCGTCGAGGGCGCGCTCATTCAGGCAGGCGTCAGGCCCAACCCGGAAATTTCAGTGTTGGTCGAAGACACCCGGGACAAGGCGGCCCGGACGACGACCGTCCAGATCGACCAGCCTGTCGAGTTGGGCGGCAAACGCGCGGCCCGGATCGCGCTGGCCGAACGCGAGCGGGAGGCCGCCGCCGCCGATCTGGCCGCCAAACGGCTGGAAATCCGGGCGAACGTGACCGGCGCTTTTTTCGACGTGCTGGCCGCCCAACAGCGCGTCCGGCAAGCGGAAGACTTGTTCGGCCTCGCGCGGCGGGCGGCGCTGGCGGCATCGCGGCGCGTCACCGCCGGGAAAATTTCGCCCGTGGAAGAAACCCGGGCCAAGGTGGCGGAAGCATCCGTCCGCGTGGAGTTCGAGCAGGCCAGGGGAGAACTGGCCGTGGCCAGAAAACGTTTGGCGGCAGCCTGGGGAAATCCGTCGCCGCGTTTCGAGCGGGCCGAAGGCCGGATCGATGTTTTGCCCGGCATTCTTTCTCCGGAAGAAATCGAAAGACGCTTGCAGATATCCCCGGCATTGGCGCGCGCCCGTTTCGGGGCCGATCGTCAGGCCGCCGCCGCCGAACTCGAACGGACGCGCCGATTCGGCGATGTCACCGTCAGTCTGGGGAGCAAACGGGCCGAAGAACTTGGCCGAAATCAAACCGTCATCGGCCTGTCGGTTCCACTGCCTTTGTTCGACCGTAATCGGGGCAATGTTCTCGAAGCGACTCAACGGGCCGCCAAGGCCCGCGATGAGTTGGCCGCGACGGAAATCCGCCTGATGACCGAGGCGGCGCAGACGCATGAGCGCCTCAAGGCATCGGTGCTGGAAGCCGAGACGCTGCAAAAGGAAATCCTGCCCGGCGCGCAGGGCGCTTACGAGGCGGCCGGCAAGGGATTCGAGTTGGGCAAATTCAGTTTTCTGGAAGTGCTGGATGCCCAGCGCACTTTTTTCCAGGCGCAATCCCGGTATTTGCAGGCCCTGGCCGAAGCCCATCGCGCCGCCGCCGAACTGGATCGTGCGCTCGGCGCACCCATTGTCTCATCCACCGTTGACGGCAACCGTCCGTAGGAGTCCGATATGAAAAACATTTTGCATAACAAATCCTTGAAGATCACTTACAGGCAAGGTATCGCCATCGCCGCGATTCTGGTTTGCGGGCTTGCGGCGGGCGCTTCGATTCTCGATGCCGGCTCGCCGGATGCGCCGGGCGAGGCGCACGATCATGCGAGCCACGGGGCGTCCGGCAAGCATGCGGATGCCGAACACCGCGACGGCGAGACCGGCGGCGACCACGATCATGCCGATGAAGAACCTCACGGCGAAGGCGGGCCGGAGACCGCGTCCCATGCCGAAGAAGAAGGAAAAATCGCCTTGAGCGACGAGAAAATCCAGTCCGCCGCCATTGAAATCCGGACGGCGGCTCCCGCGAAAATCCGGACGACGATGCAGTTGCCGGGCGAAATCCGTTTCGACGAAGACCGGACGGCGCATGTGACGCCGCGCCTGGCGGGCATCGTGGAGAGTGTTTCGGCCAATCTGGGACAGTCCGTCGAAAAAGGCCAAGTCCTGGCAGTCATCGCCAGCGCCACGCTTTCCGAACTGCGCAGCGAATTGCTGTTCGCCCAGAAACGGCTTGCACTGGCCCGGTCGACCTATGCGCGGGAAAAACAGCTCTGGGAAGAAAAAATCTCCGCCGAACAGGATTACCTCCTGGCGCGGCAAGCCCTGCGAGAAGCCGAGATCGCGGTTGCCAACAGCCGGCAGCAACTCGTCGCGCTCGGCGCGGAGCCGCGCGCTGCGGGCAATCTCAACCGCTACGAAATCCGCGCGCCTTTCGGCGGCATGATCGTGGAGAAGCACATCGTCGTTGGCGAGGCCGTCAAGGAAGATGCGAGTATTTTCACGCTTTCCGATCTTTCCTCGGTCTGGGCCGAAATCGTCGTCCCCGCCAAGGATTTGAACCGGGTCCGGGTGGGCGAAAAGGCCGTTGTCAGGGCAACGGCATTCGATTCGCAGGCGGAAGGCCGCATCTCCTACGTCGGCGCGCTGTTGGGGCAGGATACCCGCAGCGCGAAGGCGAGAGTCAGCCTGGACAATCCCTTGATGGCGTGGAGGCCGGGCCTTTTCGTGAACGTCGAACTGGTTTCCAGCGAAGCCGAGGCATCCGTGGCGGTGTCCGCCGGGGCGGTTCAGACGGTCGAAGACAAGCCCGTCGTTTTCATCAGGACGCCGGAAGGATTCGCGGCTCAGCCGGTTTCCCTCGGACGCGCCGACAGCGAGCGCGTCGAGGTGCTCGACGGTCTGGCGCCGGGCGCGCGGTATGCCGCCGCGGGCAGTTTCATCCTCAAATCGGAGCTTGGCAAAGGCAGCGCCGAGCATAGCCACTGATACGGAGGATACGGAACATGTTTGAACGCATCATTCGCCTCGCCATCGAGCATCGCTGGCTGGTTCTGCTGGCCGCCCTCGGCATGGCGGGACTGGGCATCCACAGTTATCAACGCCTGCCGATCGACGCCGTGCCGGACATCACGAACGTCCAGGTGCAGATCAATACCGCTGCGCCGGGCTATTCGCCGTTGGAGATCGAGCAGCGAGTCACCTACCCGGTCGAAACCGCGATGGCGGGCCTGCCGGATCTGGAACAGACCCGCTCGCTGTCGCGCTACGGCCTGTCGCAAGTCACCGTGATTTTCAAGGACGGCACGGACATCTATTTCGCCCGCCAACTGGTCAGCCAGCGCATCCAGGAAGCCCGCGAGAAACTGCCGGAAGGGGTGACGCCCGCCATGGGGCCGATTTCCACCGGCCTGGGGGAAATCTACCTGTGGACGGTCGAAGCCAGGGAAAACGCCCGCAAACCGGATGGCGCGCCCTATACGCCGACGGATTTGCGCGAAATCCAGGACTGGATCGTCAAGCCGCAGCTACGCAACGTTCCGGGCGTCACCGAAATCAACTCGATCGGCGGCTATGCCAAGGAATATCAGGTAGCGCCCAATCCGGAAAAGCTGGCTTCCTATGGACTGAGCCTGCAAGACCTGACGGTTGCACTGGATCGCAACAACAACAACGTCGGCGCGGGCTACATCGAAAAGCGCGGCGAGCAATACCTGATCCGCGCGCCGGGGCAAGTGCGCAGCGTCGAAGATATCCGCAACATCATCCTCGGCAATATCCAGGGCGCGCCCATCCGCATCCGCGATGTCGCGGAAGTCGACATCGGCCGCGAACTGCGCACGGGGGCCGCCACGGACAACGGACGAGAAGTCGTGCTCGGCACCGTCTTCATGTTGATCGGCGAAAACAGCCGGGAAGTCTCCCAGGCGGTCGACCGGAAAATGGCCGAAATCAACCGGACGCTGCCGGAAGGCGTCGAAGCCGTGACGGTCTATGACCGCAGCACGCTGGTCGACAAAGCCATCGACACCGTCAAAAAGAACCTGCTGGAAGGCGCGGCCCTCGTCATCGTCATCCTGTTTCTGTTCCTCGGAAACATCCGGGCGGCGCTCATCACGGCGATGGTGATACCGCTGTCCATGCTTTTTACCTTCACCGGGATGCTGAACTACCGCGTCAGCGCCAACCTGATGAGCCTGGGCGCGCTGGACTTCGGGATCATCGTCGACGGCGCCGTCGTAATCGTCGAAAACTGCATCCGGCGGCTGGCCCATGCGCAGGAACGCCACGGCCGGCCGCTCACCCGGATCGAACGCTTCCACGAAGTCTTCGCCGCCTCACAGGAGGCGCGGCGGGCGCTGCTGTTCGGCCAGTTCATCATCATGATCGTCTACCTGCCGGTCTTCGCGCTCACCGGCGTCGAAGGGAAGATGTTCCATCCCATGGCCTTCACCGTCGTCACCGCCCTGGCCGGCGCCATGATCCTCTCCGTCACCTTCATTCCGGCAGCCGTGGCGCTTTTCATCGGCGGCAAGATCGCGGAAAAGGAAAACGCCCTGATGCGCGCCGCCAAACGCGGGTATGAACCGGCGCTGGACAGCGTCATGGCCAACAAATCCGTCGTCCTGGTCTTCGCCACAGTGGCGGTCGCGCTCTCCGGCCTTCTGGCCATGCGCATGGGCAGCGAATTCGCGCCGAACCTCAACGAAGGCGACTTCGCCCTCCAGGCTTTGCGCATTCCGGGCACCAGCCTGTCGCAATCCGTGGCGATGCAGCAGCAGCTGGAAAAACGGCTCAAGGAAGACTTCCCCGAGATCGACCGCATTTTTGCGCGAACCGGCACGGCGGAAATCGCATCCGACCCGATGCCGCCCAACATCTCGGACGGCTACATCATGCTGAAGCCGCAAGACCAATGGCCGAAGCCCGTGAAAACGCGGGACGAACTGCTGGCGGCCATCCAGCGGACGGTCGCCGGGCTGCCGGGCAACACCTATGAATTTTCCCAACCGATCCAATTGCGCTTCAACGAACTGATCTCGGGCGTGCGCAGCGATGTCGCCGTCAAAATCTTCGGCGACGACATGGATACCCTGAACGGCGCGGCGGGAAAAATCGCCGCCGCGCTGGGCGGCATCCCCGGCGCGTCCGAGATCAACATCGAGCAGACCACGGGCCTGCCCATGTTGACCGTCAACATCGACCGGGAAAAAACCGCGCGCTATGGACTCAACATCGGCGATGTCCAGGACGCCGTCTCCACCGCGATCGGCGGACGGGAAGCCGGCGCCATGTTTGAAGGCGACCGTCGCTTCGGCATCGTCGTCCGGCTTCCCGACGCGCTGCGATCCGATCTGGAATCGCTCGCCCGGCTCCCCATTGCCTTGCCCCGCGCGGCCACCGGCGGCGGCGAAGGGCAAACGGCCTATATCCCGCTGGGCGAAGTCGCCGCGCTGGAACTCGCCCCCGGCCCCAACCAGATCAGCCGGGAAAACGGCAAGCGCCGCATCGTCGTCAGCGCCAACGTTCGCGGGCGCGATATCGGCACCTTCGTCGCGGAAGCGCAAACCCGCCTGGACGAGATCAAGATACCCCCCGGCTACTGGACGGCATGGAGCGGCACGTTCGAGCAATTGGCATCCGCCGCCGAGCGGCTGCGCATCGTTGTTCCCGCCGCCCTGCTGATGGTATTCGTGCTGCTTTTCGCCATGTTCGGCAATGTCCGGGACGGCCTGCTGGTCTTCACCGGCATTCCCTTCGCCCTGACCGGCGGCGTGGCGGCCCTCTGGCTCCGGGGCATTCCGCTCTCCATCTCGGCGGGCGTCGGCTTCATCGCGCTATCCGGCGTGGCCGTCCTCAACGGGCTGGTCATGATCTCCTTCATCCGCAGTCTGCGCGAAGAAGGCCGCCCGTTGGACGCCGCCATTCGCGAAGGCGCACTCACCCGGCTGCGGCCCGTCCTGATGACGGCGCTCGTTGCCTCCCTCGGCTTCGTTCCCATGGCGCTCGCCACCGGCACCGGCGCGGAAGTGCAGCGCCCGCTCGCCACCGTCGTCATCGGCGGTATCCTGTCGTCGACCGCGCTGACCTTGCTCGTGCTGCCCATCCTGTATCGCCTCGCGCATCGCAGGGAGGAGGAAGAAGGCGAGCTTGCGGCCAGCCCCGGCCCCGTGCCTGCCTGAAAATGAAAGCACTCTTCATTCACCAGAACTTTCCCGGCCAGTTCCGGCATCTGATCGCCTGGCTGGCGAACCAGCCGGGCAACGATGTGCTCGGCATCGGGCGCAGCCACGCTCCCGGCATGGAAGGCGTCCGCTGGCTGCGCTATCGTCCGCACCGTGATTCGGGCGCGGGAACTCATCCCTATGCCCGCACGTTCGAGAATGGCGTACTCCATGGGCAGCAGGTATTGCGCATGCTGCTCGATCTCAAGCGCGAGGGCTACCGGCCCGACGTGGTGATCGCCCATCCCGGCTGGGGCGAGAGTCTGTACGTCAAGCAGGCGTTTCCCGACGCCGGGCTCATTCACTTTTGTGAGTATTACTATCACGTTGAGGGGGCGGATGCCGGATTCGATCCCGAATTTCCGCTCACGACGCATGGCGCGGCGACACTCCTCAGCCGCAATGCTATGCACCTGCTCAATCTGGAACAGTGCGACCTCGGCATTGCACCGACTTTGTGGCAGCGCAGCCTTTTCCCGCCGATCTACCATGACAAAATCGAGGTCATCCACGAAGGCGTCGACGTTGCCGGGTTGGGGCCGGATCCCGTGGCAACCCTGCGCCTGCCCAATGGCAAGGTGTTGCGTGCGGGCGATCCCGTCGTCACTTACGTGGCGCGCAATCTCGAACCGTATCGCGGCTTTCATCGCTTCATGCGCATCTTGCCCGGGTTGCTGGAGGCGCGACCGGATTGCCAGGTCGTGATCGTCGGCGGCGATGATGTCAGCTACGGCAGCCGTCCCAGGGATGCATCCAATTGGCGAGTCAAACTCCTGCGCGAGAATCCCGTCGATCCGGATCGCGTTCATTTTCTCGGCAAGGTGCCTCATGCCGTTTACCGCCGGGTGCTACAGGTTTCCGCCGTTCATGTCTACCTGACTTATCCCTTCGTCTTGTCCTGGTCGATGCTGGAGGCGCTTGCCAGCGGTTGCCTGATTGTCGCTTCGGATACCGCGCCGGTACGCGAGGTGATCCGGCATGGCGAAAACGGCTGGCTGGTGGATTTCTTCGACGGCAAGGCGTTGCGCAATTACGTGTTGCGGGCGCTCGCTGCGCCGCAGGCGGAAGTTGCCGCCTTGCGCGCGGGGGCTCGACAGAGTGCGCAGGGGTATGCGGTCGAGAAAGGGATTGATGGTTATGTGGAAAGGATCGCCAGGTTGTGTGGGGCGGCTGCAAGCGTGAGGTGATGACCTGCCCCTCAACTGCTCATGTGCATGTTGGAGAATGTTTTGCAAGAATCTTTCAAGCTTCAGGCCGGCTCGACTTCAAACCCCGCCACATTACGCGCCTTCTTGCTGAACTCCACGCCGATCAAGTAGATGGGTTGATTGAGCGAGCGGTATTTATCGGCGTATTGTTTATCCTTGATTTGCTGGAGCGCCTTGCCTTCGGCCTCCTCCATCACCATCTTGAACTCGAAGAGATAAACCTGTCCATTGAATTTGACTGCCATGTCCAATTTGCCTTGATTGCTCACGTCTTCCGGCACGATGTCCATCCCCAGCGCGGCAAAGGATGCATAAAACACGCTGGCGTAATAGCCCTCGAATTGGTCGATGTCGTTTTTGCGAAACAAGTCATTCGGAATACTGGCGTAAAGAGAGAGAAAAATTTCCCGGATGCGCTCGAAATCGTTGGCTTTCAGCGCCTCGTACAAGGCAAAGCTGCTCTCTTCCGCCTTCTGCGGATTGTTGACCCAACGTCCCAGAATGTCGCCCGTCAGCGCCCCTCGGACTTCCCGATTGGGATAGGTCAGCGTAAATACGATGTTGTCGTCCAGGTTTTTCTCCCCGGCAATGGTGAGATAACCGGACTGGAACATCAGGGCTTCGGTGGAAATGTCGCCCACTTCAAACGCGGAAATCAGCCGGGAAGAGGCGTTTGCCTTCAACAAGGCAGGCAGATAGACCTTGCGCTCGGTGAGTATATCGACCAGGAAAGTTGGTGTGCCCGTCTCGAACCAGAAGGGGCGGAATTCACGGCAATCGAAAAGCAGCAAAAGATCAAAGGGGTTATAGACCGCTTCGCCTCGCCAGTTGTAGCCATTGTACCAATGCCGGATTTTATCCCTGTCCAGCCCTTCGAGTTCGGGGGCGAAAACCGTGTCTACGTCGGCGTCGGTATAACCGCAAATGTCGGAATATTCGACATTGAGCGTGATGTCTTTCAGATTGTTGAGGCCGGAGAAGATATTGACCTTGCTGAATTTGGAAACGCCGGTCAAGAAGGCAAACTTGATGTGCGCGTCCTGATCCTT
>JAISCE010000064.1 GCA_031265765.1 Azoarcus sp. | reverse complement strand
AGAAAGACATTCGCCCGTGTCGATCATGAGATTTGGCGCGTGTTGTGGCAGTGGGCTGTTCGTCGGCATCCGCAAAAGGGTAGCGGTTGGATCAAAAATCGCTACTTCCACTCCGTGGGGACCCGTCATTGGGTGTTTGCGGCAGCGACAGGAGAAAGATTCCCGGACGGGAAACCGATTCTGGCGTCATTGCGGATGGCAACGGATACGCCCATCCGGAGACACCGACCCATCAAGCTGGAAGCCAATCCCTTCGACCCGCAGTGGGAGACGTATTTTGAGGAGCGTGCCAGCCTCAAGATGCTGAACTCGCTCAGGGGTAGGAAAAAGCTCATCCGGCTCTGGTTGGACCAGGATCGCCGTTGTCCAGTCTGCCAGCAATTGATCACGCGGAAAACGGGGTGGCACAACCACCACATCATCCGGCGGGTCGATGGCGGAAAGGACGGAAGCGCCAATCTCATCATGGCGCATCCAAACTGCCACAATCAGATTCACGTCAAGGGTCTCAAGGTGGTGAAACCGGCTCGCGAAAGTGGGCTTTGAAAGGTTTGAGCCGGATGAGCGGGAAACTTTCACGTCCGGTTCTGAGGGGGGGATGGGCCAGCAATGGCCTGTCTCTACCCGACATGTTTGTGGGCGGTATGATTTCCGTCAAAACAGAACCGACCTCTGTACCGAATGCGGAAATCCTCCAAACCAGCCCCGTCTATCGTCCAATAGGCGCCATTCTCACGATAGAAGGGCGTAACATGCATGAAGCCTATCTCGTAGTAACGGATACACACATGCTCATCGGTTTTTATCTGCCGGGAAAATCAAGCCTGTCCAGACTTCCGGCATCCGTGCAACTCCCTGTCGAGGAAAATCCATGAAAACACGATTCACCATGGCGGCATTGATTGCTGCTTCCATTCTTGCAACAGGCTGCGCGGGCGGTCCGCAATATGCCGTTGTCGCGTCTTCCTTTCCGCCCCTGGCCGCCGATGAGGGCCGGATTTTCTTTTTCCGATCCAGTTCCCTGCTTGGAGTAGCCACGCAAGCGCCCATACGTCTCGACGATGTCATCGTCGGCGCTTCAAGGCCCAGAGGATTTTTCTATGTCGACCGCCCTGCCGGAAGCCATGTGGCCTCAGCGTCTACCGAAATAAAAACAACGCTGAGTTTCACGCTCGATGCCGGGGAGACGAAATATATCCGTACAAGTCCAGGTTTTGGCTTTGTCATGGGGCGCATCGTGCTGGAGTTGGAAGACCCGCAAAAAGCGCAGGCAGAGATCAAAAAACTTTCTTTTACCGGCAGTCTGCCGCTGGATGAAGAATAAGAATCTGCTCGGGGAAGCTCCGATCGAGTGAGGGGATTCAAGCGGAGCTTCCTTTTCTTTCATTTTGATGTGCCGCGCCCATGAAAAAAATCGTTCTGCTGATCGCTTTGTCAATGCTCGCGTGCGCCCATCCCGTTTGGACGCAGGAAAATGTCTTTCAGTTTAAAACGCTGAAACTGAAAAACACAAAAGGCAGCATATCTGGTGTGATCGAAATCGGAAATTTCCCTTTGCTTGTCTCAAAAAACAAACGATTTGCCGAAAAAATAAATACTTTCTTGCAGGTTGAAGAACTGGAAACGATCCTTGGTACGAAAGCTGTAACCAGCGGGCTTGCTTCCGTGACCACCAGCCTTGCTTCCGTGTCGTGGGAAGTTTTGCAAACGCCCGGTAATATCCTGAGCATATCGTTTGCCATGGAGGGGTGCGGAGCTTATTGCGACAACTACGATGCTTACGCAAATTTCGATACGCGAACAGGAGACATGATCTTGTTGCGCCACCTCCTCACGAAAGAAGGTTTCGAGGTTATGAACCGGAAAGTCAAGGCAAATAAAAAGGCGACGATACGCCTTTTTATGAAAGAGACAAGAGAGAAACTTGCTAAAAGCGTCTCGAAAGATGATAGAGAGCTATACAAAGAGCAATTGTTCCTCTATGAAACATGTAATACTCATGATATTGACGACGATGCCGGGTTTTATTTCACCGAGAACAATATCGTCATAACGAGCAGTAGATGCTCGGCTCATGTCGTCCGAGCGATCGACGATTTGGGTACGTTCTCTTTTGCCCACGAAATCGAGGAAATGGAAAAATACCTCTCTCCTTATGGCGTATCGCTGCTCAAAGGAGGGCAGTTCGTCAAAAACGCCTCGATTGGCGGGAAAATGTTCAAGGGAACGATTGGCAAATATCCGGTTACTGCCCTGCTGACGCGCGTCCAGGGCGACAACTCTTTTTCCATGTGGTATTGGTATGAAAAGCACATGACATTGATAGCGTGGTCGGGTAAAATGCACAACGGTAAAACTCTGACGATGACGGAGCGGGATGTTAAGGGTGATTATAAAATAGTCGCCAGCATATACGCCGAGATAAAAGATGGCGGAATACAAGGAGTCTGGAAAAACTCGATCACGGGAGAGAAACTGTCGTTGAACTTGGTTGAATATTGATGATCATCCTGCCGCCGGATGAAGAATAAGAATCTGCTCGGGGAAGCTCCGATCGAGTGAGGGGATTCGAGCAGAGCTTCCTTTCTTTATCCCTGATGAGGACGCATCAACCAGGCGTTTCTCGCTTCGCTTCCAGAGGCATGTAACTCTTCGGTTTGTTGATCCAGGAAACCATCACGTAGCTGATTATCATCAACAGATACCAGGCAGTGAGCTTGCCGAAAGAAACCATGCGCCACGAATCTTTTTGGTTTGGATAAATCCATGCATGAGTGGCCGTACTGATATTTTCGGCAAACCAGATGAACAGCGCCACCAGGAAAAAACCGACCAGCAAGGGCATTCGGCGATAGTGCCGGTGAATGCGGAAATGGATCCATGTCCTGCCGAAAGTCGGAACCAGCAACAGCAGAATGAGCCAGCGCACATCATGGAAATAATGATGAGTAAATAAATTGACATAAATTGCAATGGATATCGCCGTCGTCACCCGGCAGGACGGATGACGGGTGAATGTAAAGTCGAATAGTCGCCAGGCGCGCGCGATGTAGGAACCGACGCATAAATACATGAACCCGGAAAAAAGCGGCACTCCGGCTATTTTCAGTAATCCGTGTTCCGGGTATTGCCATGATCCGGCATGTGTCTTGAACACCTCCATCAGGGTGCCGGTAATGTGATAGAGCAGGATGATTTTCGCTTCGTCCAGAGTTTCCATACGGGTGAGGAGCAAACCTGCCTGGATGGCGAGCGCGGCAAGGACGAGAAAATCGTAGCGCGCGAGCGCCGCGTCTTGCGGATACCAGAGGAAGGTTCCGATGAACAGCGCCAGCATCAAGCCGCCGAAAAGACATGCCCATGCCTGCTTGAGGCCGAAACGCACGAATTCGTAAAGGATGCGCTGCCATCCGTCAAGCGCCAGCGCCCGCCGTCCAAGTTCTGCTTCACGCGCCGCAAGCGCCTGGTAAGGCCACCAAGTGTATTTGGGTTGATTATCGTTTGTCATTTCCAGGGGGGCGATGGAGTTTCATGCTTTCAATGTGCCCCCGCCAGCGCCGCGCGCAGGCATTCGGCGCGGCCCGGCCCTGGCGCGATACGCACTCGCTTGGCGCGCGAAGTCTCGCCGCTCACGAGACTGACAGCCGATTTCGGCGCGCCGCAGACTTCCGCCAGAAATGCGCACAGCGCGGCATTGGCCTTGCCATCGACGGGCGGCGCGGACAGGCGGATTTTGGCGGCGCTGCCATGCAGACCGGCAAAACCCGTGCGTTTCGCTCCCGGCTGCACATGCAGCGTGAGAATCAAGGCGCCGTCGCCGGTTTCGGTCAGCCAACTGCCGGACACGTCAGAAAGCCGGAGACCATGCCAGCGCGCCCGACCTCATCTGGTCGAGTACCAGCAAAACGATTTGCAGCAATACCAGCAGCACCAGCGGCGATAGATCGATGCCGTTGAATGGGCGTATCAGCCGCCGGAAGGGCGCGAGAAAAGGCCGCGCCAGCGTATCGAACACCGCCGCCGCCGGTAAGTGCGGCCCCACCCAGGACAATATCGCCGATGCCAGGACAACGAAGAAGACCAGATACGTCGACATGCGCGCGAGACCGATGAGGCCGAACAGGGGAACGGCGGCCAGCGTTCCCGCCGATGCGCCGCGCAAGGTCAGTTCGACCGTGGCGTACAACATTTGCGCGACCCACGCAGGCAGAAGGCTGGCCATGTCGAGTCCGAACAGTCCGGGGACGATGCGGCGCAGCGGCATCACCGCCCAATCGGTGACGGCGATCACGAAATGCCCGACCGGGTTGCGAAAGGGAACTCGCCCCCATTGCATGAAGAAACGCGCCAGCAAGGTTAGGGTAATGAAGCCGAATGCCGTGCCGGCGATGAGAAGCACGATCTGGGTAAGCATCTCGTTTCGTCCTTAGGTTCGATCCTGGCCGAATTGCTCGCCCAGTTCGCGGCTGCGCGCGGTTGCCGCCGCCACCGCGCCAATCAGGGCATCGTACCAGCCCGCGGAGGCGAGGTGGGCGAGCGCCGCGGCGGTGGTGCCGCCTTTCGATGTCACTTTTTCGCGCAGCACGGCGGGCGGGTCGTCCGACGACGAGGCCAGCCGCGCCGCGCCGAGCACGGTGTCGAGCGCCAGCAGCCGGGCGGCGGCGGCATCGAACCCTTGCGCGCGGCCAGCGGCTTCGAGCGCCTCGATGAAATGGAAGACGTAGGCGGGGCCGCTGCCGGAGATACCCGTCACCGCGTCGAGCCGGGCTTCGTCGTCTACCCATACGGTGCTGCCGACTGCGGCGAGGATGCGGCCAGCGATTTCGCGTTCGGCGGCATCGACCGCCGGGGCGGCGTACATCCCCGTCACGCCCGCGCCGATCAGGGCCGGTATGTTGGGCATGCAGCGTACCAGCCGGGTATGGGGCGCGCCCGCGCCGCCCAGCCAGCGCCCGATGTCGACCAGGCGCAGACCGGCGGCGATGCTGATGACCAGCGTTTTTCGCAATGCACCGGCGAATGGCGTCAGCGCCGCCTTCATCTGCTGCGGCTTGACCGCCAGCGCCAGCACATCGGCGCGCAGCGTCCCCTCATCGGGCGCGGCCAGCGCACGCACGCCGAAACGCGCCTGCAAGCGTTCACGGGCGGCGGCATCCGGCTCGATGGCATGGATATCATCCGCCGCAAAACCGCGTTCCACCATGCCGCCTATCAGGGCGGTCGCCATGTTGCCGCCGCCAAGAAATGCAATTTTCATTAAAACTGTCTCCGGTTGGAAACTTCTCCCTTCGAGGGGAGAATCCGTTGCGGGAAAGGTTTGACGCTTTCCGCGCCGTGTTGCCCGGTTGCGGGCGCGGATCGAAGCGTCACAAGACTCCGATCATGATTCTGCCGTGGATGCGGCGCTTCCCGCTTTTTGCCGTTCGCCGAAAATGGCCGTGCCGACCCTGACGATGGTAGCGCCTTCGGCGATGGCCGTTTCGAGGTCGTGCGACATGCCCATCGAGAGCGTATCGAGCGCGAGTCCCTCCGATGCCAGCCGTTCGCGCAGTTGTCGCAGGAGCGCGAAGCGCCGCCGCAGCAAGTCCCGATCTCCGTCCGGTTCCGGGATGCACATCAGGCCGCGCAGGCGCAGGCGCGGCAGGGCGGCGACCGCCCGCGCCAGCGCCGCGGTTTCGTCCGGGGCGATGCCGCTTTTGCTCGCCTCGCCGCTGACATTGACTTGCAGGCAGACTTGCAAGGGCGGGCGGCGGGCATCGCGCTGCGCCGATAGACGCTCGGCGGTTTTCAGGCGATCGATGCTGTGCACCCAGTCGAAAGCATCGGCCACGAGCCGGGTCTTGTTGCTTTGCACAGGGCCGATGAAATGCCATTCCAGCCCAGGCCCGGCAAGCGCCGCGACTTTTTCGATGCCTTCTTGCACGTAATTTTCGCCAAAGGCGCGCTGCCCGACCTCGAATGCCGCGCGCACGTGCGAGGCCGGCCACGTTTTGCTCACTGCCAGTAGGTTCACCGAAGCCGGATCGCGCCCGGCGGCTCGGGCCGCGGCGGCGATGCGCGCGTGAACGGCGCGCAGATTGGTAATAATCGACGCCATGCCTTCGGTTTTTTTGCCTTTGAATTTGCGACCCGGCAGTATACACCGGTGCTATCCAGCGTCCGTCAAACGGGCATTCTTCCCAAGCTGCGCAAGGCTTTCCGTCAGGTCGACAAACATCATGGACATCACCGAGCTGCTGGCTTTCGCCATCAAGAACCAGGCTTCCGATCTGCACCTTTCCGCCGGGCTTCCGCCCATGATCCGCGTCAATGGCGACGTGCGCAAAATCAATCTTCCGCCGATGGAACATCAGGCCGTGCATGCGTTGGTCTATGACATCATGAACGACCGCCAGCGCAAGCAGTATGAAGAAACGCTGGAATGCGATTTTTCTTTCGCCATCCCCAATCTCGCGCGCTTCCGGGTCAATGCGTTCAACCAGGAGCGTGGCGCCGCCGTGGCGGTGCGAACCATCCCGTCCAAGGTGCTCTCGTTCGAGGCGCTCGATTGCCCGCAGATTTTCCGCGACATCGTGGAGCAGCCGCGCGGCATCGTGCTCGTCACCGGTCCCACCGGCTCCGGCAAATCGACGACGCTCGCGGCGATGGTCAACCACATCAACGAAAGCGAGTATGCCCACATCCTGACCGTCGAAGACCCCATCGAATTCGTCCACGAATCCAAACGCTGCCTGATCAACCAGCGCGAAGTGTTCCGCGACACCCTTTCATTCGCCAACGCCCTGCGCTCGGCCTTGCGCGAAGACCCGGATGTCGTGCTGGTGGGCGAGATGCGCGACCTCGAAACCATCCGCCTCGCGTTGACCGCGGCGGAAACCGGCCATCTGGTGTTCGGTACCCTGCACACCTCCTCGGCCTCCAAGACCATCGACCGCGTCGTCGATGTGTTTCCCGCCGCCGAAAAGGAAATGGTGCGCTCCATGCTTTCCGAATCCCTGCGCGCGGTCGTTTCGCAGATACTCATCAAGACCAAGGACGGGTCGAGGCGGGTGGCGGCGCACGAGATCATGATCGGCACTCCGGCAATCCGCAATCTGATCCGTGAAAACAAGGTCGCGCAGATGTATTCCGCGATCCAGACCGGACAAAGCTACGGCATGCAAACGCTCGACCAGTGCCTTATCGATCTCGTGCGGCGCAATATCGTGTCTTCGTCGGAAGCCCGGCAACTCGCGCAAAACAAGGACAGTTTCGCCGCCTGAAGCGATAGGGGACGCCGGACGCCTTTCCGCGCCCGGCCTGGGGCGGCAACCAGCCAAAAAGGAAGCGATGATGGAACGGGAACAGGCACTCAAATTCATGCACGACCTGCTGCGCCTGATGTTGCAGAAAAACGGCTCCGACCTTCTGATTGCCTCGGGCTTTCCGCCCGCCATCAAGATCGACGGGCGCGTCATGCCGCAATCGGATCGTCCCCTGTCGCCGACGCATACGGCGGAACTGGCCCGCTCGGTCATGAACGACCGGCAGGCCGCCGAGTTCGAGGCGTCCAAAGAATGCAACTTTGCCATTTCCCCCGCCGGCATCGGACGTTTTCGCGCCAACGCTTTCGTGCAGCAGGGCCGGGTCAGCCTCGTGCTGCGGATGATCTCAAGCAAAATCCCTTCCCTGGAAGACCTGTGCCTGCCGCCCATCCTCAAGGAAATCGTCATGGCACAGCGCGGACTGGTGATCCTCGTCGGCGGCACCGGCACCGGCAAGACCACCTCGCTCGCGGCGATGGTCGATTATCGCAACGAAAACTCCTACGGCCACATCATCACCGTCGAAGACCCGATCGAATACGTCCACGCGCACAAAAATTGCATCATCGAGCAGCGCGAAGTCGGCATCGACACCGATTCTTGGGAAGCCGCGCTGAAAAACACCTTGCGCCAGGCGCCGGATGTCATCCTGATGGGCGAAATCCGCGACCGCGAAACCATGGACTACGCCATCGCCTTCGCCGAAACCGGCCATCTGGCCATGGCGACCCTGCATGCCAACAGTACCAACCAGGCCATCGACCGCATCGTCAACTTCTTCCCCGAGCAGCGGCGGCCGCAATTGCTGATGGATCTCTCGCTCAACGTGCGGGCCATGGTTTCGCAACGTCTGCTGCCGATCAAGGGTCGGAAAGGACGGGTGCCCGCGGTCGAAATCATGCTCGGCAGTCCGTTGATCGCGGACTTGATCTTCAAGGGCGATATCCCGGAGATACGGGAAGTCATGAAGCGTTCGCGCGAACTGGGCATGCAGACTTTCGACCAATCGCTGTTCGACCTCTACGAAGCCGAACTGATTGCCTACGAAGACGCCCTGCGCAGTGCCGATTCGGTCAACGACCTGCGCCTGCAAATCAAGCTCAACAGCAAGCACAGCAGGCCCGGCGAACTCACCGACGCCATCCGGAATCTCGACATCGCCTGAAATCAGCCCGCGCGCATCCCTCCGGTGACGATCTTGTATTCAAACAAGCGGCATTCCAGCGCCCCGTTGAAAAGCGGCGTGCGGCGGCTGGCCTTGAGTCCGATGCCCTTGGGCAGATTCATGTCGGCGGACAGCAGATAGCAGCGCCAACCCGGCCAGTGTTTTTTCAGCGCGTCGCCGAGGCGGGGATAGAATGCGGCGAGTTCTTCCGCCTCGCCAAGCCGTACTCCGTAAGGCGGATTGGCGATCATTACCCCGCTTGCCGCGGGTGGCGCGAGATCGAGCAAATCGGTTTTTTCGAGACTCACGCAGCCTTCCAGCCCGGCGGCGGCGAGGTTTTCGCGCGCGCGCCGCAATTGGCTGCCCGCGATGTCCGAACCATGGATGGGCAAGGGGCGCGGCGCTTGCCGCCGCGCTTCCGCCTCCCCGCGAAGGGCGGCCCATGGCGCGGCCTTGAACGTGCGCAAATGCTCGAACGCGAAATGCCGCCCCAGTCCGGGCGCGATGCCGAGCGCGATCTGCGCCGCCTCGATGAGAAACGTTCCGCTGCCGCACATCGGATCGGCCAGCGGTTCGTCCGTCCGCCAGCCGGAAAGCGTCAGAATCCCGGCTGCGAGGTTTTCCTTGATCGGCGCTTCGACCGTGCCCGGCTTAAACCCGCGCTTGTAAAGCGGCTCGCCCGACGTATCGAGATACAGCGTGACGGTATCGCGGGTCAGGAAAGCGTGGATGCGTACCATGGGCTGCGCCGTATCGACACTGGGACGGCGGCCATGCACGACGCGGAAATGATCGCACACGGCATCCTTGATCTTCAGGGTGATGAATTCCAGGCTTTTCAGCGGCGACCGGCGCGCGGTGACGAACACGCGGATCGTCTCCTCCGGCGTGAACCATTTCGCCCAGGTCATGCCGTGCGCGAGTCTGTAAACATCGGCCTCGTTTCGGTAGCGGCCATGGCCCACGCGCCACAGCACGCGGGTCGCAAGGCGGCTTTCAAGATTGACGCGCCAGCATGCCGTCCAGTCTCCGGCCCATTCCACGCCGCCGGGCGTCGCACGGGGGGCGGCCGCGCCAAGCGCGCGCAACTCACCGGCAAGCGCCTCTTCAAGACCGCGCGGCGCGGGAGAAAAAAAGACCTCGCTCATGAATACACTCAGAACGGCCTCATCACCACCAGTACCAGCACCGCCAATAGCGCCAGAACCGGCAATTCATTGAATACCCGGTACCACACATGACTGTGGCGATTGCGCCCCGAGGCAAAATCGCGCAGCAGCCGCCCGCAATAGACGTGATAACCGGCCAGCCCCGCTACCAGCGCCGTTTTGGCGTGCAGCCAGCCGCCGGCATAAAGCGTGGGAAACGTGAACCACAGGGCCAGTCCGCAGACGATGGCGAGAACGCCGATGGGCGTCACGAAGCGGTAAAGCTTCTTCTCCATCATCCCCAGCCGCTCGCGGCTTGCCTCGTCCCCGGTCATGGCATGATTGACGAAAATGCGCGGCAAATAAAAAAGCCCGGCGAACCAACTGACGACGAAAAAGATGTGCAGGACTTTGAGGACGCTGTAAACAGACATGTAATGACCCGGACCGAGAGGATGCGCAAGCCCTTGGGCGCCCGCGCGAAGCGGAGATTGTAGCGCCCAATGCGGACGCCGCGCCCGGCGCTCGCAAACCGGGATGGTGCGGATCCGCATGACCGTTTCGATCGGTCCGGTTTGCGTCTTGGCATAGTCGATCCGGGCGTTCCAGCGTGTCAACGCCTTTTCGGTCTTGTCCAGGCTACTCCAAGACTATTCATTATTGATTGCTGGAATACTGATCCAACCAATATTGAATCGCCCCCTTGACTGCAAGAACGAATGGATACTGTCCATCGGGAGCGGTGATCGGCGCCATTGTTCTTACGAAAACGCGCTTGTCATTGACGGCGGCGTCGATGTATATCACGAAAACCGGCGCATCTTCCGGATTCTCTTCTTTACTGTAAAAAGCGCGCCTGGCTTCCGCCCTGGCGTTACGTTCAAACATATCCCGATCCACCAATGATTGACTGATGTTTACAGTCGTGGCCGCTGTACTGGATGCAATGACGGCGCCAATGATTCCGCCTATTCCGCCGCCGATAGCTTGGCGCCTCAATCGAGACTTCTGGTTCAGATAGGCCACCATATGGTAGACGGATATCTTCAGATCTTCCTCAGTTTCCTTCAGCCGCTCGAACGCCATCCAGCGAAACACATCCATCACGGGAGGAAAAGTCGTTCCATCGGCTACCCTGGTTATGCCATATTGGCTGCTCGTAACTAAAAGACTGAATAGCTTGTCGTCCTTTTCCTTTTCGTTTTCGGGCCGCAAATCTTCAAGTGGAACGGATATGGATCGAGCCTCGTCAGGGAGATCGAAGGAAACTGGCGGTGGTGGTTGATGGGCGCAGGCACTGAGGAAGAGCGATGCAATCATCAAAAGTTTTTTCATGAAAATTCTCCTGTCATCATCGGGACGGTAGCAACGAGTTTGTATTATACACTTCGAGTGATACAAATATACGGCAGGCAAGAATCCGACCAAGGCACCCGATCGCCTCACAATCTTTCCTTGCTGACACTCAAGGACATCTTGCAGGCCTTTGGAGATACATTGTGTATCTACGTAATATCCCGCCTCACGTTCAAGAATGTATTGAACGCGGCAAAAATTCAATCGCCCAAACCTTCCACCGCAAACCCCACTACATTCCGCTCCTTCTTGCTGAACTCCACCCCGATCAGGTGGATGTCCAGTTCGTTCGTTGCGGGCGTGTCGGTGACTTTGCCCGACGATTACCTGCGCGCTGTCGGCTGGTTCGCCGGAGCTTGGTGCACAGCTTGATCTGCCTTCCCAAGTCCGGCGCTGGGGAATACGGCAGGAACTTCGGTTGGAGCCTCGCTGTTCAACAATCTTTGTCGGTGTAAATAGCGTTATTCAGGGGCGGCTAATTAAAAATCACATATTCGTCCATTCGTAATTTCCACAATACAAAAAGAGGAGAAATCGCTTCTGCAAGACCTTGGTTTCTATAATGTGAACTGCTTCATATATTGGTAAGAACGTATACTCGTAATTACCGCAGTTCACGGCTTTCCACATGTGTTGAAATCTTGGGGTATGCTTATATGTGAATATGAAAAGTTCACCAAACGTATTTCCCACATTCCCGCCATTACAGTCGGCAAACGTCGCTCATCGGCGATATAACGCATGGATTTCCGATGAAACGATGGAAGACTACGCTCTCCGTTATGCGCCACGCAATTTCCGCAAATGGAGCGAATGGCGTATTGCCAATACCGCGCTAGGCTCCGTATCCTTCCTCGCGCTGGAAGCTATTGGGGCCATTATCGCGGTCAATTACGGCTTTAGCAATGCGATGTGGGCCATCCTGATCGTGGGCGCGCTCATTTTCCTGACCGGAATACCGATTGCCTGTTACGCCGCGCGGCAGAACCTCGATATGGATCTGCTGACGCGGGGCGCGGGTTTCGGCTATCTTGGATCGACGCTCACATCACTGGTCTACGTCGTATTCACTTTCGCCTTTTTCGCCATCGAAGCTGCCATCATGGCCATGGCCGTGCGGATGGTGGTGGATTGGCCCCTGCCTGTATGTTATGCGCTGTCCTCGCTCATCATCGTGCCGCTGGTCATGCGCGGCGTCACCTGGATTTCGCGTTTCCAGGCATGGACACAGCCGCTATGGATCTTCCTGACGGTCTTGCCCTTTGTCTGGATTGCATTCGACAAACCCCAGTTGTACCGGGAATTCGCCGGCATGACGGGATTACGGGCGGACGGCGGCGGCTTTCAGCCCCTCCTTTTCGCCGCCGCCGCCGCCGTCGTTTTTTCGCTGATCGTGCAAATCGCCGAGCAAGTGGACTACCTGCGCTTCATGCCGCCGCCGCGGCCCGGCTGTCGCGTGCGTTGGTGGCTGGCGCTTCTTGCCGCCGGCCCCGGCTGGATCGTGCTGGGCATGCTCAAGATGGCTGGCGGCGCTTTTCTGGCATTTGCCGTCATGGCATCCGGCATGCCGCCGCAACAAGCGATCGAGCCGCCGCAAATGTACCTGGCTGCGTTCCGCGAGATTTTCGGCCTCTCCGGACTGGCCATTGCCGTGACGGTGGTTCTCGTGCTGATTTCGCAAATCAAGATCAACGTCACCAACGCCTACGCCGGATCGCTGGCCTGGTCGAATTTCTTCGTCCGCGTCGCCCACAACCATCCGGGGCGCGTGGTGTGGCTGGTTTTCAATATCTTCATTGCCACGTTGCTGACGGCGTTGGGCATCTTTGGCGCCATCGAAAAAATATTGAGCCTCTACGGCCTCATTGCCGCGAGCTGGATTGGCACGATAGTTGCGGATCTGGCGATCAGCAAACCCTTGCGCCTTGCGCCGCCGGGCATCGAGTTCCGCCGGGCCTATCTCTACGATTTCAACACCGGCCTCGTTGCCATGTTGCTGGCGATTCTCGTCGGCGGCCTGGCGCGTGGCGGCGCATTCGGCGAAATCGCGCAAGCATTTGCAAGCTTCATCGCATTCGGGGCGGCCTTTCTGCTCGCACCGCTCCTGAGCGCCGCAACGCGGGGCCGCTATTACCTCGCGCGCAAGCCCGGCGAAACCGGCGATGGGTCAGCCGAAAACCTCCGGGTTTGCGTGGTTTGCGGCAATTCGTTTGCGGAAAAAGACATGGCGCACTGCCCGATTCTCCATGCGGGCATCTGCTCGCTGTGCTGCTCGCTGGAAACCGGCTGCCGCGACCAATGCAAGGCCCCTCCCGGCTCGGAGATGTCCCCGCATACTGCGCTGGGCGCTCTCATACCCCATTTCCACACTGCCCGTACCATCTTCTTTTACTTGGCGCTGGCGTTGCTCCTGAGCGTGTTTGCCGCGCTCGCGCTCGCGGCGATATATGTCCACCTGGAACCGTCGTCGGCCATCTCCCGTATCTTGCCCGAGTTCCTCAAGATATTCGCCGCCGTAGCCCCGCTCGTCGTTTTTTACGGCTGGTGGGCGATGCGGGCCGGAGATTGCCGCCGCATGGCGCAAGCGGAAGCACTGCGTCAATCCCTCGTATTTTTGCAGGGAACCGAAGCGCAGCCGGATCCGGATGACGGCCCGTCCGCTCCGCCGCCGTAAAAACCTTGGCTCCGCTTTGCGCTGGAAGGGACGCTGTTGAATCTTCCAGATGCCTGCCCGGATTTTGCGGACGTATTCGCCGTCATCGCCTGCCGCCGAGCCAGACGGCGCATGCGACGCGGCGAAGTATAATTTCGCGCACGATTTCCCACCGGGTGCGCCATGTCCCGCAAAAAACTTCCTATCGGCATCCAGACTTTCGCCAAGATCCGCGAGGCGGACTATTACTACGTCGACAAGACAGCCTTTGCCTTGCGCATGATCGATGAGGGAACGGCTTACTTCCTCTCCCGTCCGCGCCGTTT
>JAISCE010000001.1 GCA_031265765.1 Azoarcus sp. | reverse complement strand
TTCTTTCCGCCAAGGCGGTGAAGCAATGAAACAAGCGACTTCACGTCGCACAAAGATGACGTCGCATTTGGGTGACAGGAAGGGCTTGTTCATCTCGAACTCGGGGCTGGCGGCAGAGTGCATTGTATAGACCCTGGCGCGCTCGGAGAAGCGCCCCGCCGCGTTCCGCAAGCATGAGACGCCGTTTTGGTTTCGGGTGGATTTGACTTATTGAGCCAGGGCGGGCGGACGGGGCCCGCCGTTTCTTTCGGCGGGCCGGGCGCAGCCGCGAATCGATTTGTTTGCCAGCGGCTTTCAGTGCATCATCGACTGGATTTTCTCGCGGGAAAGCCCTGTCAGCGCCATGATGTCCGTAATGGGTAAATTCATTTTCAGGGCATTGCGCGCCAGGGCAAGCCCATCATAACCTGGCGCTATCGTGGCGATTTACGAAAACCGCTTGCCCTGCATCCACTTTGCGGCAACCATGGGCGCGCTCATACCGGCCTCGCGCCTTGTCGTTTACACAGAAGCCGGCGCGGAACACCCTGACCCCAACAGAGTGCACGGATATGGGCGCGGCGCGTATCGTTTTTTCTTCTTCCCGGATGCCGCCGCATTCGTTCCGACCGTGGCCACGCCGGCCACGGTCGGGATGAATCCTCGCGCAGTTTATGTGAATCCGGGCGCGCCGAACGACGCCGGCGTCCGTTCCGCTCCCGCTCAAAATTGCGTATCGAGTCCGTTTTCAGCCATTTCCGCCGCGCGCAGCATGGCGCGGGCCTTGTTTTGCGTCTCTGCCCACTCGGCATCGGGGTCGGAGTCCGCAACGAGTCCGGCTCCAGCCTGGACGTGAAGCTGGCCGTCCTTGAGTATGGCCGTGCGCAGGGCAATGGCCAGATCCATGTCGCCGTGGAATCCGATATAGCCGACCGCGCCCGCGTAAAGGCCGCGCTTGACCGGTTCCAGTTCGTCGATGATTTCCATCGCCCGCACTTTGGGCGCGCCCGATACGGTGCCCGCGGGAAAGGTTGCGCGCAACACATCGAAGGCATCCAGCCCGGCGGCCAGCCGCCCTTCGATGTTGGAGACGAGGTGCATCACATGCGAATAGCGTTCGACGATGAAACGCTCGGTGACTTCGACCGTGCCGGTGGCCGCTACGCGCCCGGCATCGTTGCGGCCCAGGTCGAGCAGTTGCAGGTGTTCGGCGCGTTCTTTTTCGTCGGCGAGGAGTTCTTCTTCCAGCGCCTTGTCTTCGGCGGCGTTCGCGCCGCGCTTGCGGGTACCGGCAATGGGGCGCACGGTGACGTTGCCATCCTGGAGTTGAACGAGAATCTCGGGCGAAGCGCCGACGACGTGGAAATCGTCGAAATGGAAGTTGAACAGATAGGGCGAGGGGTTGAGCGAGCGGATGGCGCGGTAGAGCGCCAGCGGGTGCGCGGCAAAGGGTTTGCTCATGCGCTGGGAGAGGACGGTTTGCATGATATCGCCATCGACGATGTATTGCTTGACGCGCCGCACGGCGTCCTTGAACGCTTGTTCGCCGAAGCTCGATACCGCAGGCGCGCTGGCTGCGCGCGTTTCGGCGGGAATCCGTACCGGGTCGCGCAGTTTTGCATGGCATTCCGCCAGCCGCCGCTGCGCGCGCCGGAAAGCGCCCGGCACGTTGGGGTCCGCATAGACGACCAGTGTGAGTTTGCCGGAGAGGTTGTCGACAATGGCGATTTCTTCGGAAAGCAGCAGCAGGATGTCGGGTGTGCCAAGGGGATCGGGCTTTTTCGGCGCGCCCAGGCGCGGCTCGATGTGGCGCACGGTGTCGTAGCCGAAGCAACCGACGAGGCCGCCGGCGAATTTCGGCAGTCCCGCGCGCGGCGGCACTTTGATCCGCCCGATGAATTCGGCGACGAAGGCGAGCGGGTCGGCATCGTCCCGGCGCTCGATCAGGCGGTTGCCGGTCAGCAGCAGGGCCGTGCGGCCATGGACTTCGATGCGGGTCGGCGAAGCGAGGCCGATGAAGGAATAGCGTCCGAAACGCTCGCCGCCTTGCACGGATTCGAGCAGGTAAGTGTAAGGTTCGTCGGCGAGTTTCAGATAAATGGACAGGGGGGTGTCGAGGTCGGCAAAGGTTTCGAGCGTGACCGGAATGCGGTTGTAGCCTTCGGCGGCGAGGGCGTCGAACGTTTGTTCGGACATGGAGGACTCCACGGAAAGAAAGCGGAAAGCGATATTCGGACGGTTGGGCGGCGCATGGAAGCGCGGCGGCGGAACGGGTTCTATCGGCCCAAAGGCCGACGCCAAACCGCCCGCCAGCGAAACTGGACGGCGAAAAGGCGCGCGGGAAACTCGCCGGTGTGCGTCACGATGGTTTTGCGGAGCCGATCGGGCAATGCGGGGGAGTGTAACCTGAAAAATGCCGGGGCTTGCCCGGCTGCGGCTGTCTTGCCTGTCCGATCCATGCCGCTGGCGGGACGGGTAGAATCGCGGTCTTCGGTTTTCCTGGAATCGCGCGCCATGTACCGCCTTGCTCCCAGCCTGCTCTCCGCCAATTTCGCCCGTCTCGGTGAAGAAGTGGAAAACGTGCTCGCCGCGGGGGCGGACTGGATTCATTTCGATGTGATGGACAACCATTACGTGCCCAATCTCACTATCGGCCCGCTGGTGTGCGAAGCGATCCGTCCATTGACGAAAGCGCCCATCGATGTGCACCTGATGGTGGAACCGGTCGACCGGCTCATCGGCGACTTCATCGCGGCGGGTGCGGACATCATCACCTTTCACCCCGAGGCTTCCGGGCACATCGACCGCAGCCTTGCGCTGATCCGAGACGGCGGCGCGAAAGCCGGGCTGGTATTCAATCCGGCCACGCCTCTGCATTACCTCGATCATGTCATGGACAGGCTCGATATCGTCCTGCTGATGAGCGTCAATCCCGGCTTCGGCGGACAGGCGTTCATCCCCGGAACGTTCGCCAAGCTCGCCGCTGTCCGCGCGCGGCTCGATGCCTACGGGCGGGAAAGCGGACGCGAAATCCTGCTCGAAGTCGATGGCGGCGTAAAAGTCGATAATATCGCCGCCATCGCCCGCGCCGGCGCCGATACTTTCGTTGCCGGGTCGGCGGTATTCGGCGCGGGGCGCGAGAGCGATCCGCACAGATACGATACGATCATTTCCCGGCTGCGCGCCGGACTGGCCGCGTGAGCGCACCGCGTTTCGCGCCGCGCGCGGTGCTGTTCGACCTCGACGGCACCCTGCTCGACACTATTGCCGATCTGGCCGATGCCGCCAACCTGATGCTGGCCGAGCGGGGACAAGCGCCGCGCAGCCGGGAAGAAATCCATGGTTTCGTCGGCAAGGGTATCGGCAATCTGGTCGAACGCTGCCTCACCGAAGGCCGCGCGCCCGTTTCCGGGGCCGAGGCCGACGCCGCGCTCGAAGCCTTTCGCCGCCACTATGCCCGCGTCAATGGACGGCGCACGCGCCCTTACCCCGGCGTACCCGAACTGCTCGCGGCCTTGTCCGCCCGCGGCCTGAAAATGGCGCTCGTCACCAACAAGGCCACCGTCTTTACCCTGCCGCTGCTGATGCAATTCGGCATCGCGTCTTATTTCGGCGCGGTCGTCTGCGGCGATACGCTGCCGGTGCGAAAGCCCGACCCCGCCGTGATCGGGCACGCTTGCGCCCGGCTCGGCGTGGAACCGGCGGCATCGTTGATGATCGGCGATTCCGCCAACGACGCGCTCGCCGCCCGCGCCGCCGGCGCACCCGTACTGCTGGTGACATATGGCTATAGCGAAGGTATGCCCGTGGAAGCCATCGATTGCGACGGACTGCTTTCGAGCGCATGGCAGGCGCTGGCGTATCTCGCCTGAATCCGCTTCGCCCAGGCGAACCCGGCCCGCTTTTTCCAGAGCGTCCGGCGGCGATTCCCCGAACATTTCGTTATAATTTTGGGTTTTTCCGGCGAAGTCTTCCAGCAGAGGATTCCATATGGTTTGGGAAGTCGTCATCGGGCTGGAAATCCACGTCCAGCTCAATACCGCCGCCAAGATTTTCTCCGGCGCAAGCACTGCTTTCGGGGCGGAACCCAATGTGCAGGCGAGCGCCGTGGATGTCGCCTTGCCCGGCGTATTGCCGGTATTGAACCGCGGCGCGGTCGAAAAGGCCATCCGCCTCGGGTTGGCGCTGGGCGCGCACATCGCGCCGAAAAGCGTGTTCGCGCGCAAAAATTATTTTTACCCCGATTTGCCCAAGGGTTATCAGATCAGCCAGTTCGAGTTGCCAGTGGTGCAAGGCGGCGCGATTGCGATCCAGGTTGGCGAGGGGGACAAGGCTTACGAGAAAAGCATCCGCCTCACCCGCGCCCACCTTGAGGAAGATGCGGGGAAATCGCTGCATGAAGATTTCCACGGCATGAGCGGCATAGACCTCAACCGCGCCGGGACGCCGCTGCTGGAAATCGTCTCTGAACCCGACATGCGCTCCTCGGCGGAAGCGGTTGCCTATGCTCGCGCCATGCACGCGCTGGTGCGATGGATCGACATCTGCGACGGCAACATGCAGGAGGGTTCCTTCCGTTGCGATGCCAATGTTTCGGTGCGCAAGCAAGGCGAAACCGCCTTCGGCACCCGGCGCGAGATCAAGAATCTCAACTCTTTCCGCTTTCTGCAACAGGCCATCGACTACGAGGCCGGCTGGCAGATCGAAACCCTCGAGGATGGCGGCAGGATCGTCCAGTCCACGGTGCTTTTCGATCCCGATACCGGTGAGACGCGCATGATGCGCTCCAAGGAAGACGCGCACGATTACCGCTATTTCCCCGATCCCGATCTGCTGCCGCTGCGGATCGGGCCGGAATGGATCGAGCGTGTCGGGGCGTCGATGCCCGAATTGCCCGCCGCGACAAAAGCGAGGTTCGAGCGCGAACTGGGCTTGCCGCCCCACGATGCCGGCGCGCTCACCGCCAGCAAGGAAACCGCCGCTTATTTCCAGTCCGCAGTGGCCGCCGCGGGCACTGCGCATGCCAAGCCTTGCGCCAACTGGGTGATGGGCGAACTCGCGGCGCGGCTCAACAAGACGGGGCGGGAGATTGCCGCTTCGCCCGTCTCGCCCGCGCAACTGGGCGGGCTGGTCATGCGCATTGCCGATGGCACGCTTTCCAACGCCATCGCGCGCAAGGTGTTCGAGGCGCTCTGGAACGGCGAAGGCGCAAGCGCCGACGAAATCATCGACAAACAGGGGTTGAGGCAAGTCACCGATAGCGGGGCCATCGAGACCCTGGTCGACGAGGCGCTTGCCGCCAACCCGAAATCGGCCGATGAATTCCGTGCGGGCAAGGAAAAAGCTTTCAACGCCCTGGTCGGCCAAGTGATGAAAGCCAGTCGCGGCAAGGCCAACCCCGCGCAGGTCAACGAGATTCTGCGACGCAAGCTCGGCGTTTGAGTGCGGGCGGCGGCGGGCGCGGTAGCTTATCATGGCAATTTTTCACGGCGCGACGCGCCAGTTATATGGATTGATCGTGTTCTCATGGCTGGAGCCGTGCTACGATTCACAGGCTGGAACCCAAATAATGCTATTGTAATTAGGCCGTCATGGATTGCCCGCTTTGCTCCGTCTCCCGGAATGACATCGTCTGGCAGGACGAATATTGCCGAGTCATTCTGGCGGACGATCCCGATTATCCGGGCTATTGCCGGGTCGTCTGGGGGGAGCATGCCGTCGAGATGAGCGATCTGGCCCCGGACGAGCAGCGCCGCATCCTCGATGTGACGCTTGCCGTCGAACGCGCCCTGCGGGCCTTGATGAATCCCGACAAGATCAATCTCGCCAGTCTCGGCAACAAGGTCCCGCATCTGCACTGGCACGTCATCGCGCGCTTTGCCGACGACCGTCATTTCCCCGAATCCATCTGGGGGCGCGAACAACGCCCCGGCTGTCCGCGCGCCAAGCCCGAGCGCGCGACGCTGGCCCGGCGGATCGCGGATGAACTCTCCCATATTTCCATCATTCACTAAAAACAAGACATCCCCGCCCGGAGCTTTCATGGATTTCCGCAACCCCGCTCAATGCCTAGGCTTGCTGCAAAATTTACCCGCCGACGATCCCGTGGAGCGCATGACCGTTCTGTCGAATATCGTCGTCGATTTGCTCGCCGCCCGTCCCGCTCCGGACCTGCATCTCGAAATCCTGGAGACGGCCCGTCCGCTGATCGACAAGACCCGGGCAAGACTCACCGGCCTCGACGGCAGCGAGCCGCTGCCGCCGGATAGCGACAACAATGAACTGCTGCTCAAGGTCATCACGCTTTGGCGCACCCTTTCGCACTCTTATGCCTCGGTGGCCGAACGGGATGCCGAGGCGGAAATCCTCCGCGACCAGCGCGCACTGCTGGCGCAGCGCCGCGTGTATTATGCGGGCAGGATCGTTTCCGAGTATTACCGCGCCCATCGCGCCTTGCCTTCCGGCCTGTGGCGCGAAGTGCATGAGGGTTTCACCGCCGCCGAAAATGCCGGCATTCATTCCATTCGCGTCTCCGACCCGCTCAATGCGATATGGAAGGCACAGAGTGCGCTGGAAGCTTATATCAGCATCCTGCTGCTCGATATTGCCAACGCTTTTGGCCGCAGCGGGCGGGAATGGACATGGATCTGCCACTGGGCCGAACGTTTCGCGCCGTATTGCAGCCTCGACCCGAATATCGAAGGGCGCAAGCCCACGACTTATGGACTCGACCTCGCTTCCGATCACGGCTTGCGTCCGCTGGGCCTGCTGCCCAAGGGATCGAGTCCGCGCTATTTCGACTGCAACAAACTGGCGAGCCAGATCCAGTCGGTGTTCGCCCAGTTCAAACAAGGCGTTTCGCCGTCTTCACTGGGGCTTGGCGACGATTGCAGCGTGGATGCCAGCGCCCGTCTGCTGTTGTCGCTTTACCGGCCATGGGGGCTGGCCTCGGCCGGGCGGCGTTTTCCGCGCCGGGGCAGTTCCGGCGAGGTCGAACTCTGCGCCAACTGGCTCGCCATCGGTTTTCACGTCCAGGGCAAACTTTTCGAGCAGCCGCAACACAACGTTTCCCCGCGCGCGGCGGACGGCCCCGGCCTGCCGGATCGGGCTTCCGGCAGATACGCCGGTTTTGACGAAACCGGGCAGGGAAAAAACGGCAAGCGCAATTTCGATCATCAACACCTCGAAGCCGAACGGCTCGGTTTGATGTGCGAATGCTGGGAATTGCTCGATCAATCGGTTGGCGGCTTCCGCCTGCAACAGCGTCCGCATGCCGAACGCTTCGCGCATCACCAACTCGTCGGGGTGCGCCCGCACGACGGCGAGCGTTTCCTGCTCGCCCAGGTCAGTTGGCTGATGTTCCGCGAAGACGGCCTGCTCGAAGCCGGTATCCACACCCTGCCCGGCCTGCCGCAAGTCATCGCCGCCCGCCTGCACGTCGATTCCGACGGCCCGCGCGAGCCGTATTCCCAGGCTTTCATCCTCGACAACGACGCGCTGCAAATCGCTTCCACGTTGATCCTGCCCGAAGGCTGGTACAAAACCAACGGCATTATCGAAGTGCTCGGCGGCGGCCAGGAGCGCAAACTGAAGATGACGCAGCTTCTGCTCAAGGGGCCGAATTTTGAACAAATCGGTTTCGCGGAACTCTCGTGAGCGATGCCGGCGAGTACCATGACTGCCGTTTCCCCCGATGAGGATGCCCGCGCCCGCCCCGCGGCGACAACCATGACCGATACCATTCCGGACAAAGCCGCCTCCGGCCCGACGACCCATTTCGGTTTCCAGACCGTCGCCGAGGCGCTCAAGCAAAAGAAAGTCGCCGATGTCTTTTCCTCGGTGGCGCAGAAGTACGACCTGATGAACGATTTGATGTCGTTCGGCCTGCATCGGCTCTGGAAAGCGATCGCCATCCGCCTTGCGGGCGTGCGCGAGGGCGATCGCGTACTCGATGTCGCCGGCGGCACCGCCGACTTGTCGCTGGCCTTCGCCCGCCGCGTCGGCGCAAGCGGTCAGGTCTGGCTCACCGACATCAATCACGCCATGCTGACGCGCGGCCGGGATCGCCTTCTCGACAAAGGTTACGCGCTGCCGGTCGTCCAATGCGATGCTGAAAAACTGCCTTTCCCCGGCGACAGCTTCGATTGCGTCACTGTCGCTTTCGGTCTGCGCAACATGACCCGCAAAGAAGCCGCCCTAGCCGAAATGCGCCGGGTGCTTCGCCCCGGCGGACGCTTGCTGGTGCTGGAGTTTTCCCGCATCTGGAAACCTTTGTCTCCGTTTTACGATCTGTATTCATTCAAGTTCCTGCCCTGGATGGGCGCCAGGATCGTCGACGACCCGGACAGCTACCGCTATCTCGCCGAATCCATCCGCATGCATCCCGATCAGCGGGAATTGAAAACGATGATGGAAGACGCGGGGCTTGGCCGGGTCGATTATTTCAACCTCAGTGCCGGCATCGTCGCCGTCCATCGCGGTTATAAGCTTTGATTTCCTCTCTCCGGAGCCTTCGACGCATGAAACATGCCCTGTTTGCCATTCTCATTGCCATTTTCAGTTTTTCCCTCGTTGTCGACGATGCTCACGCCCGGCGTTTCGGCGGCGGTTCGAGCTTCGGCATGAAACGATCCACGCCGCCCGCCAGCGCCCCGAAACAGAACTTCAATCGCCAGCAGCAAGGCACGCCCCCCGCCGGCCAGCCCGGCAAGCGTTCGTGGACGGGGCCGCTCGCCGGTCTTGCCGCGGGCATCGGCCTGGCCGCGCTGCTTTCGCATTTCGGCCTTGGCGAAGACATGGCCGGATTCGTCATGCTCCTGCTGCTCGCCGCCGCCGCGGTCTTCCTTTTCAGGATGTTCCGGCGCAGCGCGGCGGCGCAGAACCTGCAATACGCGGGGGCCGGCGCGGGACGGCACGACCGCGCCGCCGCACCGGCCTTTTCGGGCGCGACAGCCTCCGCCGCGACACTTGCCGAAGATTTCGACGCCGAAGCCTTCGTCCGTCAGGCCAAGGTCAATTTCATCCGGTTGCAAGCCGCCAACGACGCGGGCAATCTCGATGACATCCGCGAGTTCGTCACTCCCGAGGTTTTCGCTGAAATCAGCCTGCAAATCACCGAACGCGGCGGTGCGCCGCAGCAGACCGATGTCGTCGAACTCGACGCCGAAGTCCTGGATATCGCCGAGGAGAGCGGGCGCTACATCGTCAGTGTGCGTTTCGGCGGCCTGTTGCGCGAAGAAAAAAACGCGCCGCCCGCGCCTTTCAGTGAAGTCTGGCATCTCGCCAAGCCGGTGCAGGGCGGCGAAGGCTGGCGCGCCGCCGGTATCCAGCAAGCCGCATGTTTCAATCCATGCCCATAAACGGGCGACACCGCGCGGAAGGGAGAACAATCCTCCCGCGCATGGTTATCCCCCTGAAGGGGGAGGTTTCAACCGGAATCGATTTTCGATGAACGTCGCCGCAGCCGTTTGCCTTGCCGCACTCGATCATCTGTTGAGGCAAGCGGGCTGGGCGCGCGAGCGTCTGCGTCCGCATGCCGGGCGTCACGCGCGTCTCGACCTTGCCCCGTTCGCCGTCGCGTTCACCATCGCGGAAAACGGCACGCTCGCCGCCAGCCCCGCCGACGCCGTGCCGGAGGTCACATTGACCTTGCCGCTGGCCGATGCGTTGGCCGCTGCCAGCGGCGGACAAGGCGCCTCGATGGCGAAAGCCCAAATCGCGGGCAGCGCCGACCTTGCCGATGCGTTGGCGTTCGTCTTCCGCCATCTGCGCTGGGACATCGAGGAAGACCTGGCGAAGTTCGTCGGCGACATCGCCGCTCACCGCCTCGTCGAAGCGCCGCGTCACCTGGCTTCCGCCGTTGCCGAGTCTTTCGGCAAAGAGGACTCTCCGCTGGCGGCGCGCGCGGAAAGCGAACGCTTCGCGCGCGACATCCAGGCACTGGAAGCCGGGCTGGCGAAGCTGGAAGCGCGCATCGGGCGGTTGAAAAGCTGATACGCAAGACGGCGCGCTCCCATGGGGATCGAAGGCCGCCCGCGCCCGTCCGGTGCGCGAAAGCTACAAACACATACTTGCCGATACGCGCGCGACAAGACCGCGGCCCGGCGGGCGCATTACACTTGTGACCGTTTTCACAACCCGCCCGCCGCAATACCCTCCTTCAAGACGGGCTTCGTCATCAGGAGAATGACCATCATGGAACATCGCATGTCCTCACGCGCCTTGCTTGGCGTGTTACTGGCCATCGGCACATTTGCCAGCGCCCCGGCTCTGGCCGCGCCACCCGACCATGGCAGGCATGACCGCGATCACCGTTCGGCGCCGCATCGCGCCGAACCGATGCGTTCCCACGCCAAGCCGCAGCCGCGCCATGCCGAACCGCCACGGCGTCATGCCGAACCCGCGCGGCGCCCCGCCGCCCCGCCGCCGCATCATGCACAGCGCCGCCCTGCCCCGCCGCCACGGGCGGCCCATTTTGAAGACCGCCACCATCGCGCCGCTCACGCGTATTTCCTGCGCGAATATGGCAGGCAGCATTGCCCGCCCGGATTCAGCCGCCGCGGTTCACACTGTGTACCGGGCGCGCGCGCCTGGTCGCGGGGACGGGCGCTGCCGCGCACCGTGGTCTATTACGACGTACCCACGCCGCTGCTCCACGAACTGCCGCCGCCGCCTCACGGGCACCGCTACGTGCGCGTGGCGGGTGACATTTTGTTGATTACCATCGGCACGGGCATGGTGATCGACGCCATCCAGGATATCTTCGGCTGAAAACCGTCAAGAGGTTCGGTCGGAAAACGAATGGACGCCCGCGCTCCTGACCCAGCGGCAGGAACGCCTCTTGGGCATGCTCAAGCAACATTGGAATCTCAAAGTCGCTCAGGACGCCAAAGCGCCCGAAGCGGCTGCGGGGTGAGGAGAGGCAGATGACGCAGCCACTTCTGACGCCGCACCAAAGCCAGTACGTCGCGTGGCTGCTCACGCGCCGCGCGGCGGGCGATTCCATTGAATCGCTGGCCTCGACACTGGTCGATTCGCAGATCGATCTCAACCCGCATCAGGTCGATGCCGCCCTCTTCGCCTGCCGCAATCCGCTTTCGCGCGGCGTCATCCTCGCCGACGAAGTGGGCCTCGGCAAGACCATCGAAGCGGGCTTGGTGATCTCGCAACGCTGGGCGAAGCGGCGGCGCAGGATTCTCATCATCGTCCCGGCCAACCTGCGCAAGCAGTGGCACCAGGAGTTGCAGGACAAGTTCGGGCTGCAAGGCCGGATTCTGGAATCCAAGAGCTATAACGCCATCCGCAGGCAGGAGCAGCGGAACCCTTTCCTGACGGCATCGGGGCCGATCATCTGCTCCTACCAGTTCGCCAAGGCCAAGACCAGCGACATCAAGGAGATCGCCTGGGACTTGGTCGTGCTCGACGAAGCCCACCGCCTGCGCAACGTCTACAAGACCGGTAACGTCATTGCCAGGGCGCTCAAGGAGGCGATGGCGCATGTGCATTCCAAGGTGCTGCTCACCGCGACGCCATTGCAGAACTCGCTGCTGGAACTCTACGGCCTCGTCAGCGTCATCGACGACCGCGTCTTCGGCGACCTCGACAGCTTCCGCTCGCAGTTCACCGCACAGGGGCGCGATCAAGCCTTTGGCGCGTTGCGGAATCGGCTCTCGCCCGTCTGCAAACGCACGCTGCGCAAGCAGGTTCAGCCCTACGTCTCCTACACGGCGCGCAGGGCCATCGTTCAGGAGTTCACTCCGTCGAGCGAGGAGCAAGAACTTTCCCGGCTCGTCGCCGACTATTTGCGACGCCCCAATCTGAATGCGCTGCCCAACGCGCAACGGCAACTGATCTCGCTCGTCCTGTGGAAGCTGTTGGCCTCCAGCACATACGCAATTGCCGGGGCGCTGGAAACGATGGTGAAACGCCTGCAAAACGTGCTCGACGCATCGTCTGTTGTCGATCTGGCCGAGGAACTGGATGAGGACTACGAGTCGCTCGACGAAACCGCCGAGGAGATTTCCGGCGATGAGAATGACTCGATTCTCGATATCGCCGCGCCCAACCCAACCGAACGCGACGCCCTATCGAACGAGATAGAAGAACTGCGCCACTTCAAAACGCTGGCCACCCATATCCGCGACAACACCAAGGGCAAGGCTTTGCTCATGGCCCTCGATCGTGCTTTCGCCGAACTGGATCGGCTGGGCGCGGCGAAGAAGGCCATCATCTTCACCGAATCCCGGCGTACGCAGGAATACTTGCTCGGCCTTCTGGCGGATACGTCCTACGGCGATGGTATCGTCCTCTTCAACGGCGCCAACAGCGATGCGCGCGCGCAGGCCATCTACAAGGACTGGCTCAAGCGCCATGAAGGCGCCGACCGCATCAGCGGCTCGAAAACCGCGGACACCCGCGCCGCGCTGGTCGAGCATTTCAAGGAACGCGGCACGGTGATGATCGCCACCGAGGCTGGAGCCGAAGGCATCAATCTCCAATTCTGCTCGCTGGTCATCAACTACGATCTGCCGTGGAACCCGCAGCGCATCGAACAGCGCATTGGCCGCTGTCACCGTTACGGGCAAAAGCATGATGTGGTCGTCGTCAATTTCGTCGACCTCAGCAATGAAGCGGACAAGCGTGTCTATGAATTGTTGCGGGATAAATTCCAGCTTTTCGAGGGCGTATTCGGCGCCAGCGACGAAGTGCTGGGAAGCATCGGTTCCGGCGTGGATTTCGAGCGGCGTATTGCCGACATCTACCGGAATTGCCGCAAACCGGAGGAAATCAAGGCCAGTTTCGAGCAGCTTCAATTCGAGCTTTCCGGCGAAATCAACGAAACGATGGTCAAGACGCGCCAGATTCTGCTGGAGAACTTCGACGAGGAAGTGCAGGAGAAACTGCGCATCCGCGCCGAGGACAGCCGCAGCGCCCGCAGCCGTTTCGAGCGGATGCTGATGGATTTGACGAAAATGGAACTGGGCGGCTGCGCCGCATTTGACGATGACGGCTTTACGCTGCAAGGTTTCCCGGCGGGACTTGAAAAAGACGATCTCGTCGGCATCGACCTGGGCCGCTACGAACTCCCACGCCGCACCGGCGAAGCGCATCTTTACCGGATCAATCATCCCTTGGCGCATTGGATCATCGCACAAGCCAAAAACCGTGTGCTCGATAGGGCGAAATTGGTGTTCGACTACAACGCGCACGGTACCAGGATCAGCGCGCTGGAGCCGTATCGCGGCAAGGCCGGATGGCTCACTCTGAAACTGCTCACGGTCGATACGCTGAATAATCAGGAACAGCATCTGCTGGTAGCAGCCAGCACCAGCGACGGTATCGCACTGGCCGAAGAAGACCCGGAAAAACTGCTACGCTTGCCCGCCGCCACACAGGCGGCGGGCCTGTTCAACGATGCCGGCGACGCAATTCTGCTGGCCGATGTCGAAGCCCGCAAAACCAAATTGCTGTGGGAGATCAATCGGCGTAGCCTCGGTTATTTTGAGCAGGAGATGCAGAAGCTGGATGCTTGGGCGGACGACCTCAAACTCGAGCTGGAGCAGGAGATCAAGGATGTCGACCGCGAGATCAAGGAAGTGCGGCGTACCGCCGCGATCTCGCCGACGCTCGAAGAAAAGTTGTCGTGGCAGAAGAAGCAGCGTGAATTGGAAGGTAGACGCGGTAAACTGCGGCGGGAGTTGTTCGAGCGACAGGATGACGTCGAGGCGCGGCGCAACGAGATCATTAGTCAGTTGGAAGCGCAGCTTGGGCAGCGGGTGGAGGAACGAGAGTTGTTTACGGTTGAGTGGGAACTGGCATGACGATCATCGCCACCTTGTCAGCGCCGATTTTTGCCGAGCCGAAGGAATCCGCATGAAAAACCGCATCATCCACGTCAAAGGTGCCGAAGTCACCATTGCCACCCAGCACGAGCAGGATTACATCTCGCTCACCGACATGGTCAGAAAGTTTGGCGATGAAAGCATCCTTTACAACTGGCTGCGCAACAGAAACACCATCGAATTTCTTGGCATTTGGGAGCAGATCAACAACCCGGATTTCAAACCTGTCGAATTCGACAGGTTTAGAACGCACGCGGGGTTGAACAGTTTCGCCCTGTCGCCGAAGAAGTGGATTGAGGCTACGGGAGCCATTGGCCTTTATTCGAAAGCCGGGCGGGGTGGCGGCACCTACGCTCACCGCGACATCGCCTTTGAATTCGGCTCATGGCTCAGCCCTGAATTCAAGCTCTATCTCATCAAGGAATTTCAGCGGCTCAAGGATGAGGAATCCCGCGCCGCTTCGCTGGAATGGAACTTCCAGCGGACGCTGGCCAAGGTCAACTACAAAATCCATACCGACGCCATCAAGGAGCGCCTGATACCGCCGCGCCTCACCAAGGCGCAGACCACTGCCGTGTATGCCAGCGAGGCCGACCTGCCCAACGTCGCCCTTTTCGGTCTCACCGCCGGGCAGTGGCGGCAGGCCAACCCCGGCCAGACAGGCAACATGCGCGACTCCGCCACACTGGAGCAACTGGTCGTGCTGTCGAATCTCGAAAGCATCAACGCCGTGTTGATACATCAGGGTTTGTCTTCGGTGGAACGTCTGACGCAGTTGAACGCCATTGCCATCACGCAGATGTGCTCGCTCGTGAAGGTTGATACACTCAAACGTCTTGAGGGTTCACAGGAGGAAATAACGAAATGACTGAGTCGACTATCATGAACGACAAGCAAAACCTTTTGAGGGTTCATGACGATCATCGGCTTGTTTGTTTAGCGCGAAAACTGGCATGAGCAAAGAAACCGTCACTGGCGTACAGCCTGCACTATTTCTTTGGGCCAGGACCTCCGTAGGGCTTGGGATTGACGATGTTGCCCAGATGCTCAAACGGAAACCGGAAGAAATCGAAGCCTGGGAACGGGGCGACGCCGCACCGAGCTATGCGCAACTTGAGAAATTGGCCTATCAAATCTACAAACGTCCGTTGGCGCTCTTCTTTTTGCCTGAACCGCCGCAGGAAGAATTGCCGCAACGGGAATTTCGCACTTTGCCCGATACGGACATGCGGTCGCTTGCGCGTGACACTTATCTGCATATTCGCAAGGCACACGCTTATCAACTGGCATTGAAAGACATTTTCGACAGTCGTAATCCGTCCCACCGAAGGATTTTGGAACAAATATATTTGTCGCCCAAGCGAGATGTTCAAGAGCAGGCCCAAGAAATCCGCAGCGTCTTGAAGATTGAAATGGTGCGGCAGACAGGCTGGAGGAATGATGAAACCGCGCTAAAGGAATGGCGCAAAGCCGTGGAGGAAGCGGGAATTTTTGTTTTCAAGTCTCATTTCAAACAAGAAGAAATTTCCGGTTTCTGTCTCACGGATGGACAATTTCCGTTGATTTATCTAAACAATCATACGACCAAGACGCGGCAGATTTTCAGCTTGATGCATGAACTGGCGCATTTGCTTATTCGGGTCAATGGCTTGAGCAAGTTCGAGTTTTCTTATATCGAACGGCTTGCCAGACCGGAAAGAGAGTTGGAAATATTCTGCAATGCAGTCGCCGCTGAAGTCTTGATGCCTGCCGAGGATTTCAGGCAACAAGCAATTTCTGCTCCTACCAATCTGGAGAATGCCTCCGACGAATTTTTCACTGCCATTGCTTCCCGCTATGGCGTAAGCCGGGAAGCCGTTCTGCGTCGCTTCCTTGATCAAAAAAGAGTTGGTCGGCAGTTTTATGAGCAGAAGGCAAAGTACTGGGCGAAACAGAAAAAGAAAACAGGGGGAGGAAACTGGTATTTGAATCAAGGCGCTTATATAAGTGATCGCTTCGCAAAAGAGGTCGTGTCCAGGCATTATCGTCAACAAATATCCCTGGAGCAGGCCGCAGACTTCCTGGGCATCAAGCCCAGGAATTATGCGACCCTTGAAGAGCAAATTCTTCGGGGGGCCGGAGCATGATTTATGTATTCGATACCAGTTCCATTCGCGCCTTGCAGCATTTTTATCCGCGTGTTTTCAAGAAAATATGGGCTGACCTCGATAGCCTGGCGCAAGCGGGAGATTTCATTTCGACACGCGAAGTTTTCAACGAACTTGAAAGGCAGGCAGTCAGTGAAGAAGTGCTGCATTGGGCAAAGGAGCGCAAAGCGCTTTTCACGACACCCACGGCCAATGAGCAGAAATTCGTCGCAGAAATATTCAAGATCCAGCATTTTCAAGGGTTGATTGGCGCGCAGCAACGGTTGAAGGGAACGCCTGTTGCCGACCCTTTTGTCATCGCTTGCGCGAAAGCCAATGGCGGTACGGTTGTCACGGAAGAAGGCTGGGAGCATCCATCACAGACCCTGACGCCCAAGCCAAACGCGGCAAAAATTCCGAACGTGTGCCAACACTTCAACATTCCTTGCATAGACCTTGAAGAGTTCATGCACCAGCAGGACTGGATATTTTGATGGCCAAACAAAAACTCGAACTCACCTGGATAGGCAAAGAGAAGCGCCCGAAGCTGGAGCCGCGCATCCTGCTTGAAGACCCCGAGAAGTCGTATCACGCCAGGCATCGCGTGACGGACGGCGACATCTTCGACAACCGACTGATCTTCGGTGATAACCTGCTGGCGTTGAAGGCGCTGGAGCAGGAGTTTTCGGGGAAGGTGAAATGCGTGTTCATCGACCCGCCTTACAACACGGGCAGCGCATTCACGCATTACGACGACGGGCTGGAGCATTCGATCTGGCTGGGGTTGATGCGCGACCGGCTGGAGATCATTCGGCGACTGCTGGCAAACGATGGTTCGCTGTGGATTACGATTGACGACAACGAAGCGCACTATTTGAAGGTGTTGTGCGACGAGATTTTTGGCCGGGTATGTTTCATCTCGGACATCGCTTGGAAACGCAGGGATGGCGCACCGAATGACCGTAAGATTGGCTCAACCTACGATCATGTTCTTGTCTATGCGAAAGCTCGCAATGGTTCCGCAAAGAAAACAGTCGCAGAAGAAGCCTTCAATTTGATGGAGCGAACCGAGAAGGCAGACTCTCAGTATCAACTCTATGAAGAACCGTTTGGCACAGACCCACGCGGCCCTTTTCGGAAGGTTGATAGCACGGGCAACGCCAAAGGTGGACGATATGTCGAAAGCCTGTTTTACGCCGTCAAGAATCCCTTTACCGGCGAAGAGGTGTGGCCACGCAAAGGCCGCTGCTGGGTTTACAAGAAAGAAGAAATGGAAGATATGATCGCGGATCGTCGCTTTTTTTGGGGCAAAGATGGCACGGCAACGACACCGATGCGAAAGCTCTTCAAATCTGAAGCAAAGCCAGGAATGTCGGCACCAAGATGTTGGCCTCAATCAACATGCTGCGCGTGAGCTTGAACTGCTGTTTGGTGAAAAAGCATCATTTGAGACGCCGAAACCAGAAGGCTTGATGCAACGCATCATCCACATGTCCACCAACCCCGGCGACCTCGTCCTCGACTCCTTCGCCGGTTCCGGCACCACCGGCGCCGTCGCGCACAAGATGGGCCGCCGCTGGATCATGGTCGAGTTGGGTGAGCATTGCCACACGCACATCATTCCGCGCCTGCAAAAAGTCATCGATGGCGAAGACAAGGGCGGCGTCACGGAAAGCACGGGCTGGCAAGGTGGCGGCGGGTTCCGCTACTACCGCCTCGCGCCCAGCCTGATCGTCAACGACCGCTGGGGCAATCCGGTCATCAACATGGAATACAACGCGGCGATGCTGGCCGAGGCGCTGGCCAAACTGGAAGGTTTTTCCTACGCGCCGTCGGAGACGCGCTGGTGGCGGCACGGGCATTCCAGCGAGCGGGACTTCATCTACGTCACCACGCAGAACCTGTCCGCCGACCAGTTGCAGGCGCTCTCCGAGGAAGTCGGTGCCGACCAAAGCCTGCTGATATGCTGCTCCGCCTTCCGTGGCGTGACGGCAGCGCAGTCGGGGGAACGCTGGCCGAACCTGACCTTGAAGAAGATTCCAAAGATGGTGCTCGCCCGCTGCGAATGGGAGCACGACGACTATAGCCTGAACGTGGCGAATTTGCCTTTCGCCGCGTCGGAACCTGAACCGCGGTACGCGAGTACGCGGGAAAAAACTCGCAGGGATACACGAACGCCCGACCTGTTTGGCAATGGCGGGGAGGATGCGTCATGAACGAGAAATCTGTCGTTCATGGCATGATTCTTGACGATTACGCCCCGTGGCTGACGGATATCAAGCGCCGCATCACCGCCGCCCGCCAACGCGCGGCACTGGCGATCAATGCCGAATTGATCCATATCTACTGGCAGATAGGCCGCGACATCCTGCAACGCCAGTCCGAGCAAGGCTGGGGCAGCAAGGTCATCGAACGCCTGGCGCGCGACTTGCGCGAAGCATTCCCGGACATGAAAGGATTTTCCCGCGCCAACCTGCTCTATATGCGCGCTTTTGCCGAGGCATGGGATGACGCTGAAATCGTCCAACAGGCTGTTGGACAATTGCCCTGGGGTCACAATGTCCTGTTGCTTACCCGGCTGAAAGACCCGGTGTTGCGCCTGTGTTATGCCGAACAGGCACGTGCCGAGGGCTGGTCGCGCACGACCCTGGAGCGCAACATCCGCAACCGTTTACTCGAACGTCAAGGGCAGGCCGTTACAAATTTCGATGTACGCTTACCCGCGCCGCATTCGCGCTTGGCACAGGAAACCCTGAAAGACCCCTACCTGTTCGACTTTCTCGGTTTGGGCGATGACGCGCACGAGCGCGAAATCGAAAATGCGCTGGTACGACA
>JAISCE010000038.1 GCA_031265765.1 Azoarcus sp. | reverse complement strand
GCAGAGCCATTGCGTCCGCCAACAGGAATTACATTGCCTACAATAACGAGTTGATCGATTGGCGTACAGGGAAACGCTACCCTACCAAGGCAACGGTTTTTGAACCGAAATGGTCCACGTTTCCCACATTGACGCCCGACAACCGGATCATCACGTATCCGGACAGGGAAACCGTGATCTTCGATCCGCTCAACGACACGATGGAATCCTGGAAAGAAGCAGCCCGCCTGGGTGGAACGATCATTGTCACGCCGGATAATCGCCACGCGATTGCTCTCTCCATGGCGAATTACAGGTGCACGCTCTGGACTTGGCCCGAAAGAAAGGAAATCGGGCATTGTAGCGAGCGTCTGTACGGGTTTTTCAGAAGTTATCACGAGTATTCTGAGCTATTGGCGGTTTCCCGCGATGGCAAATCGTTTGCCATTGGCGTTGACAACAATGTGCGTGTTTATCGCGTCGAGCCGTTCAAACTCGAACTGGAAATCACCATGCCCGGCCCGGTGGGCGCGTTGGCCTTGTCGGACGATGGCTGGCTGGCCGCTTACGATTACAAAGGCTTTATCCGTGTCTGGAATGTCGCCACGGGCAAGCTCGCTGGACAACATAGCCTTGCTGATGCTCAACCTGGTGCCTTCGATGGCAAGACAATACACGGGGCTTACGCGCCTAAACTCGTGTTCCAGCCGGGGAGCAGCAAACTATTCACAACGCTCGACGATATCACGGTTTTCGATATTCCAAAGCAGGCCGCGCAACAGAAAGCCGAAAACGATTCCGGAACACGGAAAGAGTAGAACTGGAAAAAGGGGACTGAATTTCATGGTTTATACTTTGACCAACATCCAGCCGGTTCATCCTACCGGCTTGACCGTGGAAGAGTTCCTGACCGGTTATTTCGGCTATGTCGCCGCCAAGGTGAAATGAACGTGAGGAGAGAAATCATGTGCCGTTCCCTGATGCCATTCTTGTGCCTGCTGACCATGCTGCTGACAGGATGTCCAAGCGCTCCTCCCGCAGGCGAAGCCGAAAGCGGGGAGATACCCGCGTTGACAATGGTTCGTTCGGCGGATTTGTTTTCGGATGGCGTTGATTTTTTAGCACTTTCGGAAGACGGCAGCACATACATCGTTGGGAACAAGGACGAAGGAGTAGGACTATACCGCGCAAGCGATCATGTGCTGTTGGAGAGATACTATGAGCGTAAGGATGAGCCTTCCGCAACGCCGGGCGATACGGGTTTGCGCGGTGCGAAAGCGATCGTGTTCGACTTGGGCTACATCGACGCGAATACCTGGCATTTCACTGAAAAAACCCTGGGAGAAAACGATATTCGCCTACACATTCGTACCATCCATCCATCGCGGCAAATCAGCGTATTGAGCATGAAAGAACCTCCTACCAGCGCCATTGTTTCCAACAAGAATTATATTGCCTACAACAGCGGGCTGATCGACTGGCGTGCCGGGAAATATTACCCCGGCGATAGCGATTTTTTCCCTAATCCCCAGTGCTATTCCATTCCAACATTGACGTCCAATAACATGATAATCACATTTTTGGGCGAAAACATCGTGATCTTCGACCCGCTCAACGGCAGGACGGGATACTTGGAACTCTGGGAAAAAGTAATCCGTTTTGGGAAAAGGGTCGTTGTTACGCCGGATAATCGTTATGTGATTGGTTTGTCTACGACAAGTCGCAAGTGTACGCTCTGGAATTGGTTCACAAAGAAAGAAATCGGACATTGCAGCGAGCGTCTGCGCGAGATTTCCGGGAAACATATTGAATATCGTGAAGTATTGACACTTTCCCGCGATGGCAAATTGTTTGCCGTCGGTGTTGACGACAATGTGCGTGTCTATCGCATCGAACCGTTTCGCCTCGAACTGGAAGTCGCCACGCCCGGCCCGGTGGCCAGGCTGGCCCTATCGGACGATGGTTGGCTCGCCGCCTACGATTACAAAGGCTTTCTCCGTGTCTGGAATGTCGCTACGGGCAGCCTTGCCGGACAACATAGCCTTTTCGATGGCAAGACGATACACGGAACTTACGTGCCTGAAATCGCGTTTCAGCCTGGGAGCGGCAAACTATTTACAACGGCGTATGGCGCTATCACGGTTTTCGAGATTCCAAAGCAGTCCGCGCAACAGGAAGCCGAAAGCGATTCTGGAACACAGAAAGAGTAGAACTGGAAAAAGGGAAGGCGGACTCGAACCTGAAGTGCGCGTAGCCCAGGCAAGCGCCCTGCATGCAGCCAGTGCGGGGTTTCAACGGCGCTATAGCGCCGTTTGAACGTGACGGTAAGGCAATACACAGACCGACGGCGGCGAGCGCCATCAACCCGCCCGCACCCGATGCGCCGGAAACGCCGCCGTAAAACACGCCCCCTGACCAGGAATGCTGTCGATAGCAAGCATGGCGTCGTGACGCTGCAACACGTGCTTGACGATGGACAGCCCTAGTCCGGTGCCGCCGGTGGCGCGGGAGCGGGCGGAGTCGACGCGGTAGAAGCGTTCGGTCAGCCTCGGGATGTGCTCGGGCGCGATGCCGGGGCCGCTGTCCCGCACGGAGAAACAGCCGCCGCCGTCGGGCTGCGGCGTCCAGCGAATCTCGATGTCGCCGCCGGGCGGGGTGTAGCGGATGGCGTTGTTGACGAGATTGAAGAACGCACTATGCAGTTCGGTCGCCGCGCCCGCGATCTCCCCGGCCTGCGCCAGTGCGTCCGCATCGGGAAAGACGAGACGTTGCGGCGGGCCGTCTCCGGTGGTGAGGGCGGACAGGGCGCGGGCATCGGCTTCGATCTGCGCAAGCAGGGCGGTGATGGGCGTCCACTCGTCCAGGCTGGGAGGCGGGCTGTCTTCCAGCCGGGAGAGAGTGAGCAGGTCGTCGACCAGGCGGCGCATGTGACCGGCCTGGCGCGCCATGCGGCCAAGATATTCCCGGTGTTCGTCTTCGGAGAGCGGCAGCGTCTGCAAGGTTTCGACGAAGCCCGCCAAGACGGTGAGCGGGGTGCGGATTTCGTGGGAAACGTTGGCGACGAAGTCGCGCCGCATGGCCTCGGCCTGCTCGAAAATGGTGATGTCCTGCGAGATCAGGAGCAATCGGCCTTCCCCATAGGGGCACAGCCTCACGGCCAGGCGCAGGGGATGGGCGGCAGCGCCGACCGCGCCGGGGAGGGTGACGGCATGATCGAAGTCCCGCGCGGTGAGGTGGGCGATGAAGGCGGGATCGCGCAGGAGATGGGTGACGGACTGGGCGACGTCGCGCCGGGCATCCAGCCCGAAGTGCTTGCAGGCCATCTGGTTGCACCATTCGATGCGGGCCTGCCTGTCGAGGACGATGACGCCGTTGGGCGAGACTTGCAGACCGGCCTGGAGGTTTTCGAGGCGGCGGTCGCTCTCCCGCGTCAGGCGTATCTGCTGGCGCATCAGGCGGACGACGCGCTCCGCCGCTTCGCGCCAGATGCCGGGCAGGCGCGGCGGCGGGGCATCCGGTTCTTCGTGCAGGCGGCGCAGCCAGTCCAGGAAGCGCAGGAAGCGCCAGGTGTCCCATGCCAGCCAGAGGCCGCAGCCCAGGGCGATGCCGAGGCCCACGCCGGAGATCGTGCGCTCGAACAGGCCGGCGACGATCGCGCCCGCGCTCATGAGCAGCAGCAGGAGGATCAGTCGGGCGAACAATCCGGGCATGGCGGGTCAGCCGCAGCGGTTTTCGCGGGGCTTCGCCGTCAGGCGATATCCCGCGCCGCGCACGGTTTCGATCATCTCGCCGGCGTCCCGCAGGGCTTCGCGCAGACGCTTGATGTGGACGTCGACGGTGCGCTCTTCGATGAAGGTTTGCCGCCCCCAGACTTCGTCGAGCAGTCGGGCGCGGCTGTGGATGCGTTCGGGGTGCTGCATCAGGCAGTAAAGAAGGCGGATTTCGGTGGGGCCGAGTTTGCGTTCCTCGCCGTGATAGCGGACGCGGAGTTGTTCCACGTCGAGCGACAGGGGCCCGGCGGTGATTTCGCCGGCGAGCCGTTCGGGCGCGCGGCGGCGCAGGACGGCATGGATGCGGGCGAGGAGTTCGCGGGGGGAGAAGGGTTTGGTGATGTAGTCGTCCGCGCCGCCGTTCAGCCCGGCCAGTTTGTCGGCTTCTTCGCTCCGGGCGGTGAGCATGATGATGGGAATGTCCCGCGTGTGCGGCGCGGCGCGCCATTTGCGCGCGAGTTCCAGCCCGTCCTGGGGGCCGGGTAGCATCCAGTCGAGCAGGATGATGTCGGGCAGGGCCGCGTCCAGCGCGCGCCGGGCGGCAGCGCCGTCGGCGGCGACGCTGGCCTCGAATCCGCCGTGGCGCAGGTTGATGAAGATCAGTTCGGCGATGTCGGGCTGGTCTTCGACGATCAGGACGCGGGGTTTCAGGGAGAGCGTGGCGGCCATGGCGGTGTCTCAGTGGATGACCGATTCGATGTGCGTGAGCGAGCTGTGCCGTACGTCGGTTCCCTTGACGATGTAGATGATGAATTCGGCGATGTTCTTGGCATGGTCGCCGATGCGCTCGATGGCCTTGGCGAGGAACAGCAGGTTCAGGCTGTCGCCGATGGTGCGCGGGTCTTCCATCATGTAGGTGATGAGCTTGCGGGTGAAGCCCTTGAATTCCCGGTCGATCAGGTCGTCTTCCTTGAGGATGGAAACGGCGGTGTCCAGGTCGAGCCGCGCGAAGGCGTCCAGCGCGCGGTGGATGAGGGCGGCGGCCATGTTGGAGGCCAGGCGCAGGTCGCCGATGGGCATTTTGCGGGCGAAGGCGCCTTCCACGATGGATTTGACCCGGCGCGCGATTTTATCGGCCTCGTCGCCCGCGCGCTCCAGGTTGGTGGTGATCTTGGAGATGGCCAGCAGGAGGCGCAGGTCGCGGGCCGCGGGCTGCCGCCGCGCGATGATGGAGGTGAGGGCGTGATCGATGGCGACTTCCATCATGTCCACCCGGTCTTCGGTCTGGATGACTTCGTCGGCCAGCGGGATGGAAAATTGCGCCAGCGCCTGGATGGCGTTCTGGATCTGGGTTTCGATCAGCCCGCCCATTTCCATCAACTTGGAGCAGATGCCCGTTAGCTCGCTGTCGAACTGGGAGGAGAGGTGCTTTTCACTCATGGCGTTTTAGCCGAAACGGCCCGTGATGTAGTCTTCGGTTTCCCGGCGACGCGGTTTGAAGAACATTTGTTCGGTCTCGCCGAATTCGATGAGATCGCCCAAATACATGTAGGCGGTGTAGTCGCTCACCCGCGCCGCCTGCTGCATGTTGTGGGTGACGATGATGACGGTGTAGTCCGTCTTGAATTCCGCGATGAGTTCCTCGATGCGGGCGGTGGAGATCGGGTCGAGCGCGGAGCAGGGTTCGTCGAGGAGCAGGATTTCGGGCCGGATGGCGATGCAGCGCGCGATGCACAGGCGCTGTTGCTGCCCGCCGGAGAGGCTCGCGCCGCTTTGCGGGAGTTTGTCCTTCACTTCGTCCCAGAGCGCCGCCTTTTTCAGCGCCCATTCCACGCGCTCTTCCATGTCGATGCGGGAGAGGCTCTCGAACAGTTTCACGCCGAAGGCGATGTTGTCGAAGATCGACATCGGGAAGGGCGTGGGCTTCTGGAACACCATGCCGACGCGGGCGCGGATCAGCGCCACGTCCCCACGGGAGGCCAGCAGGTCTTCGCCGTCGAGCAGGATGCGGCCTTCGGCGCGCTGTTCCGGGTACAACTCGAACATCCGGTTGAAGGTGCGCAGGAGCGTGGATTTGCCGCAGCCGGACGGGCCGATGAAGGCCGTCACGCGGTTGGCGGGAATGTCGATGCCGATGTTCTTGAGCGCCAGGAATTTGCCGTAGTAGAAATTCAGATCCTGGACGGAGAGTTTGACCGGGAGGGAAGAAATGTCCGGTTCGTCCGGGGCGTCCGGTTTGGGCGAGAGGTTCGATTGGGTCATGATGAGGCGTCGCGCGACAGGGTGCGCGCCAGGATGTTGAGTCCGAGCACGATCAGGGTAATCAGGAAAACGCCGCCCCAGGCCAGATGCTGCCAGTTCTCGTAGGGGCTCATGGCGAATTGCAGTATCGTGACCGGCAGGTTCGCGGTGGGGCCGGAGAGGCCGGTCGTCCAGAACTGGTTGTTCAGGGCGGTGAAGAGCAGCGGCGCGGTTTCGCCGCAGATGCGCGCCACGGCCAGCAGTATGCCGGTGATGACCCCGGCGCGCGCCGCGGCGAGCGTGATCTGGAGGATGACGCGCCACTTCGGCGCGCCCAGCGCATAGGCGGCCTCGCGCAACCCGGACGGGATCAGCGCCAGCATGTTTTCGGTGGTGCGGATCACGACCGGGATGACGATGAGCGAGAGCGCCGCCGCGCCCGCCCAGCCGGAAAACTGCTGGAAGCGCACGACGATCACCGCGTAGACGAATAGGCCGATGATGATGGAAGGCGCCGACAGCAGCAGGTCGTTGACGAAGCGGATGGTGACGGCGAGCCAGCCTTGCGGGCGGTATTCGGCCAGATAGATGCCGGAGAGAATGCCGACCGGCGCGCCGATGAAAGTCGCCAGCGCCACCATGGCGAGCGAGCCGCGGATGGCGTTCGCCAGTCCGCCCGCGCCCGGCGGCTCGTTGGGCGGCGGCGTGTTCTCCGTGAGGAAGGACAGGGAAAGGCTCTCGAAACCGAGCCGCAGGGTTTCCCACAGTATCCATGCCAGCCAGAACGTGCCGAACAGCATCGCGGCGAAGGCGAGCGCGAGCGCGACCCGATTGGTGCGCTTGCGGCGGAGAAAATGCGCCATGCGCGCGGAATCGTTCTTCATGCGCGCTTTCCTTCGTTCCGTTGCAGGCGCAGGAGCAGGAGCCGGGAGCACACCAGTACCGTGAAGGTAATCAGGAACAGCACCAGTCCCAGGTAAATCAGCGCCGCCTGGTGCAGGCCGGGCGCGGCTTCGGCGAATTCGTTGGCGAGCGCGGAGGTGATGCTGTTGGCCGCCTCGAACAGGGAGAGCGAACCCAGTTGATTCATGTTGCCGATGACGAAGGTCACCGCCATCGTCTCGCCCAGCGCGCGCCCGAGTCCGAGCATGATGCCGCCGAGCACGCCCGTCTTGGTGTAGGGCAGCACGACGCGCCAGACCACTTCCCACGTCGTCGCGCCCAGGCCGTAGGCCGACTCCTTCAGGAGCGGAGGCGTGACCGCGAACACGTCGCGCATCACCGAGGCGATGAACGGAATAATCATGATGGAAAGGATGATCCCCGCCGACAGGATGCCGATGCCCACCGGCGGGCCGGACACCAGCGCCCCGAGCATGGGCGCGCCGCCCAGCAAGGCTTGCAGGGGTTGCTGGACGTAGCGCGCCAGCACCGGGCCGAACACCATCAGCCCCCACATGCCATAGACGATGGAAGGCACCGCAGCCAGCAGTTCGATCGCCGTCCCCAGCGGACGCTTCAACCACGCGGGCGCGAGTTCGGTGAGGAAAAGCGCGATGCCGAAACTGACGGGCGTGGCGATCAAAAGCGCGATGGCCGACGTCATCAACGTGCCGTAGATCATCACCAGGCCGCCGAAGTCTTCCCGCACGGGGTCCCAGGCGTTATGGACCAGGAAGCCGGGGCCGAACTCGCGGATGGCCGGCCATGCGCCGATGATGAGGGAGAGGATGATTCCCGCGAGCGATGCCAGCGTCAGCAGGGCCGCGCCGCGCGCCAGGCCGCCGAACAGGCGGTCGGCCAGCGCGTTCGACCACAGGCGGCGGGGTTCGGCGAAAGCGGACATGGAAAGGTTCATGATGGTGATTGGAAGCGATCCGCCACCCTTTGCGGCGGCGGACCGTGTCTCCTCATTTTGCGCGCCATTATCCGCCGACCGGCTTGCCCGATGGTTCGACGATCTTCCGCCACGAGTCCATGATGATCGTCTTGACCTCCGCCGGCATGGGCACGTAGTCGAGGTCTTCGGCCAGCGCGTCGCCGTTCTTGTAGGCCCACGAGAAGAATGCCAGCGATGCGGCGGCCTGCGCGGGTTTGTCCTGCGCCTTGTGCATCAGGATGAACGTCGCCGAAGTCATCGGCCACGCTTCCGCGCCCGGCTGGTTCGTCAATATCTGGTGGAAACTCTTTTTCCAGTCCGCGCCGAGCGCCGCGGCCTTGAAGCTTGCCTGCGAGGGCTGGACGAAACGCCCCGCGTCGTTCTGCAATTGCGCGTGCGACAAGCCGTTGCGGTGCGCATAAGCGAACTCGACGTAGCCGATCGCGCCGGCAAGCCGCTTGACGAAAGCCGCGACGCCCTCGTTCCCCTTGCCGCCGAGGCCGACCGGCCAGTTGACCGCCGTTCCCGTGCCGACTTTTTCCTTCCATTCGGGACTGACCGCGCTCAGGTAATGCGTGAAGGCGAAACTCGTGCCCGATCCGTCCGCGCGCCGCACGACGGCGATGGCCTCGTCCGGCAGCGTGAGGCCGGGATTGAGCGCCGCGAGCGCCGGATCGTTCCAGCGCGTGATCTTGCCCAGGTAGATGTCGCCCAATATCCGGCCATTGAGCCGGAGCGCGCCGGGCTTGATGCCGGCGAGATTGACCACGGGCACGATGCCGCCGACCACCGTCGGAAACTGCACCAGTCCCTTGCTCTGCAACTCCGCATCGGTCAGCGGCGCATCGGACGCGCCGAAATCCACCGTCTTCGCTTCCACCTGTTTCAGCCCCGCGCTGGAGCCGACCGACTGGTAATTGATGCGGTTGCCGGTCGCCGCGTGGTACTGCGCCGCCCATTTGGTATAGAGCGGCGCGGGGAAACTCGCGCCCGCCCCGGTCACGTCGCGCGTCCCGCCTTGCGCATGGGCGCTGGAAATACCCGCCGCCGCCAGGCAGGCCGCCGCGATCAATTGTTTCATGTGCCGTTTCATCATGGTCATCTCTCGTCGTTGAAACAGCCCACACTTTATGGCGGGTTTGTGACAGTACGATGACAGTGGCCGGCGGCCGGGCGGGCCGGATTGAAGCCGAGGCGTCATTCAAAATTGAATGCTTCGCCTTCGTCGGTTTGGCCGACGAAAACCGTCCCCGCCGGGCGAAGCCCGGCGGGGAACTGCGCGCCGCCTGTTCCGACATCCTCTATTCGCTCAAGACTGTCCGGGGCGACGGCTACATCTACTGCATCGTCGAGCACCAGAGCACCCCCGACCGGCTGATGGCCTTCCGCCTGATGCGCTACAGCATCCTTGCCATGCAAAACCATCTGGACAAGGGCCACAAAACGCTGCCGCTGGTGATCCCCATCCTGTTCTACCATGGTCAGATCCGCCCCTATCCATATGGCACCCGCTGGCTGGACGGCTTCGCCGACCCCGGACTGGCGGGCGAACTTTACAGCGCCCCCTTCCCACTGGTCGACGTGACCGCCATGCCGGACGATGAGATACTGCGGCACAAACGGGTCGCGCTGCTCGAACTCGTCCAGAAGCACATCTGGCAGCGGGACATGCTGGAATTGCTGGAGCCGATGGCAAACTTGCTGCTGATCGGCAGCGCCACCAGCGGGCAACTGGAAGCCTTGCTGAACTACATGATGCAAGTGGGCGATACCGCCGACCCTCGCGCTTTCGCCGAGCGGTTGGCGCAACAGTTGCCCGGTTATGAGGAAAGCATGATGACT
>JAISCE010000083.1 GCA_031265765.1 Azoarcus sp. | reverse complement strand
CGGGCCGGGGCGGACGAAGCGCATCTTTTCATCTTCGACCGCGAATCGGGCAGGCCGTGGGATGAGCGCATCTGGCGGCGGACGGAGAAGTTCGGGGAAACGGACATCGCGGTTTGGGGGGCGTGATGCAAGGCTGGCCGCCATGCGCGCCATGACTTCATTGCCCAGAGGTTTCTTTACGTTTTTCCAGGCGACGTGCAATGAAAGTATCCAGTACGGGGATGAGAAGCAGAGCGCCCGGAATCAACAAAAGCAGCAATTGGACGGAATGAGTCACACTCTTGATTTTACCGACGGCCATTTGACCAACAACCATCCCAAAACCGCTGGCGCTGTGCAAGACGCCCTCTTTGTAAAAAGCCTTGATGCCCGTCTTGAGCGTATCGCTATCAGTCCCGATCGCCTGCGCCAGCCGATTGGTCAGGATCGTGGCCGCCAGGCTCGCCAGCCAACTTTGCGAGACTGCACCGATGGCTTCCCACGCATGCAAGGCTCCCCGTTGCACAAGATTGTCAGACGGCGATGCCGTTTCTTCCTTCAACACCCCCATCATGGCCTTGTTGAAATATTCCTCGGGGGAAGTCTTCATCAATACATTCGCATTTTCGGGCAAATTCTCCACGGTCTTGGACATTGCACCGTCCAGGATGGGCACTAAACTCTGTACGACCAGGTTTTCGGCCATCGTCCCAACGTGCGCCGGCACCGAAATGCCCACACTGGCGACCAGCATTGCAACGGGAATCAGGACATAGTAAAGGCCGGTCAATTTGTTCCATACCGTATTCGCGCGTTTGAATACCCTGCGCCTCAGGCAGTAAAACAAAATGATGACGGAGAGCACGAAACAGAGTGCCGCCATCTTCGTGACAGACCAGATGAGCGCCATCCAATCCATGTCTTTCAGCACGAAAGTCAGGACGCCGTCCAGCCCGGCGTACAGGTCAACCCCGAAAAATCCATTCGGCGAACTGGAAAACGTCACCGCCGATGCCGTGGCGGGAATCGCCAAGGCCAACGCGGCAAGCAGGCAAATTTCATAACGCATGATCTTTCCTTCCGGCACGACCTTCTTCCTCACTGTCCGCCACCGCTGACTGCTTGGCGGAACGCTTCCGCCATCTTGTTCCAGCTCGTCCTTCAACGCCTCGTTCATCGCGGGCTTTTATGTGGGTCAAAAACCGATTTTTATCGTAACTTGCTGATTATTTGGCGGAGAGGGTGGGATTCGAACCCACGGTACCCTGCGGTACGCCTGATTTCGAGTCAGGTACAATCGACCACTCTGCCACCTCTCCGCTTGAAGGACGGGATTATAGGGAAACAGATGGAAAAAGATAGCCGATGTGCGGTTTTCGGTAGCCGCCATCCGGGCATCGGACGAACATCCCAGAGCGGGTCCGTCCCCCCTGCAAAACCTTCCGATGCGGTATGCACCTCGGTGGCGGGACGGGCAGGATTACTTGGTTCTGCTTACGCACGGGTATCTCACTTGCGCCCTGCCTCTGTTGTTTCCGTCGGCTTCGCCGCCCTTCTGGCCGCAGCCATATTCTTTTCCGTCACTTCGCCAAGCCATGAACGGATCGCGGATTTCCGCACGCTGGGCGAACTGCGGGTTGCAACGCGCGCCGGTGCGCTCACTTATCGCGCGGACGAAAGCGGCACTTATGCGGGCTTCGAGCACGATCTGCTGATCGCTCTCGGCCGGCGGCTGGAAGTACCTGTGCGTTTTGTCTCTTATCCCGATACGGCGCATGCGCTCAACGCGGTCGTCAACGGCCAGGCCCATCTGGCCGCGGCGGGACTTACCCGCGGCAGTCAATTGCCATTGGCATGGACGGCGGGATTGCGCGAGATCGACTTCGTGCTGGTGGGACGCGCCGGCCGCCGCGGTATCCTGCGCGAACGCGATCTGGCCGGACGGGTCGTCACGGTACGGCAGGGCACCAAACTCGCCGAAACGGTCGAATTGCTCCGCCAGCGCGTGCCGACGCTGGAAATCGTCCACCCTCCCGCCGACATGGACGAAGAGGATTTGCTCATGCAGACGGCGACCGGCCAGATCGACCTGCTGGCGACCGAACGCACGCATTACACGCTCGCCACCCGTTATGCGCCCAAACTCGCCATCGCCTACGATCTGCCATTCAAGAGCACCGTGTCCTGGGCGCTGCCGCCCCATGCCAACGATAGCTTGGCGAGCGAAATCAATGGCTTTCTCAACGAAGCGAGCGACAGCGGCCTCCTCGCCCGTATCGCGGATCAGTACTTCGGCCACATCCGCCGCCTCGATCATTACGACATCGCAGCGTTTCTTGCCCGCACGCAGAAGCGCCTGCCGCGCTATCTGCCTTATTTCCGCGAAGCGGCGGTACGCACAGGGCTTGACTGGCGCTATCTGGCGGCGCTTTCCTACCAGGAATCGCAGTGGGACCCGGAAGCGACTTCTTATACCGGCGTGCGCGGCCTGATGATGTTGACCGCCGACACCGCCAATCAACTCGGCATCAGCGACCGCCTCGATCCGAAGCAGGCCATTTTCGGCGGCGCGCGTTATCTCTCGATGCTCCGGAAAAGGCTGCCGGGCGATGTGCCTGACCCCGACCGCATATGGATGGTCACGGCCGCCTATAACATCGGCCTGGGCGGCATCAACAACGCCCGCTCGCTCGCCCGGCAACTGGGCAAGAACGATACCTCGTGGGTGGAATTGAAATCCGTGCTGCCGCTGCTGTCGCATCCGAAATATGCCAATCAGTTCAAGACGGGGCCGGCGCGCGGCGGCGAGGCGCTGATCATGGCCGAAAACATCCGCAATTTCTACGACATCCTCCGCCGCACCCATCCGGTCGAGCCTTCCTTGTTGACCGCAACGCCCACAGGCCCGGCGCATTCCGGCCTGCATCTCAGCGCCCATACCATGCCTTGAGGCGCGGAACCGGCTGCCGCCTGTTGCCTCTTTCGCTCAGGCTCCAGGTGTCAGCGTCTCCAGCCCGCCCATGTAGGGCCGTAGCGCCTCGGGCACGACGACGGACCCATCGGCGCGCTGGAAATTTTCCAGCACCGCAACCAGCGTGCGGCCCACGGCCAGCCCTGAACCGTTGAGCGTATGCACGAACTCGTTCTTGCCCTGGTCGTTGCGAAAGCGCGTTTGCATGCGGCGTGCCTGGAAGGCTTCGCAGTTGGAGCAACTGGAAATTTCGCGGTAGGCGTTCTGCGCCGGCAACCAGACTTCGATGTCGTAAGTCCTGGCGGCGGAAAACCCCATGTCGCCCGTGCACAGCACAATCACGCGGTAAGGCAGGCCAAGCCTTTGCAGAATAGCTTCGGCATGGCCGGTCATTTCTTCGAGAGCGGCATTGCTTTGACCGGGATGCACGATTTGCACCATCTCGACTTTGTCGAACTGATGCTGCCGGATCATACCCCGCACATCTCGCCCGCCGCTGCCCGCCTCGGAACGGAAGCACGGGCTGTGAGCGGTAAGCTTGAGCGGCAGGGCTTCGACGGCGAGTATCTGTTCGCGCACACTGTTGGTCAGTGAAATTTCGGCAGTGGAAATCAGATATTGCTCGCGCGCTTCTTCATCGCCGCCGCGCGACACCCAGAACATGTCTTCCTTGAACTTGGGCAGTTGCCCGGTACCTTCGAGCGCCTCGCGGTTGACGATGTAAGGGGTATAGCATTCGGTGTAACCATGCTCGCGGGTGTGGATATCGAGCATGAACTGGGCAAGCGCCCGGTGCAGGCGGGCAATCTGCCCGCGCATGAAGCTGAAGCGCGCACCGGAGAGCTTGGCGGCGGTATCGAAATCCAGCCCCAGCGCGACGCCGATGTCGACATGGTCGCGCGCCTCGAAATCGAATGCTGGCGCCCTTCCCCATCGGCGGATTTCGACATTGGCGCTTTCGTCCGGCCCTACCGGCACGCTTTCCTGTGGCAAATTGGGCAGACCGGCAAGAAAGGCATTCATCCGGTCGAGCAACGGCGGCAAAGCCTGTTCACAGCGTTCGAGTTCGCCGCCAAGCTCGCCGACTTCGGCCAGTATTGCCGAAGCGTCCTCGCCCTTGTGCTTCAACACGCCGACTTGCCTGGACAAACTGTTGCGCCGGGCCTGGAGATCCTGGGTGCGGGTCTGGAGCGTTTTGCGCTTTTCCTCAAGGTCGAGGAAAGCCGCGGTATCGAGTTGCAAACCGCGGGTGGCAAGACGGGAAACTATGGCATCGAGTCGACCGCGAAGCATTTGTATATCAAGCATAGGAAGCGTCCTGGGGAGAATTATGAAACACCGAGGCCGTTTATTTTATATGAATTACTCAGGCAATACTACCAGTGTTTATTGTAAGCACATGATTAAAATGAATTTTCGTTTTGGTTTGACCGCGAAAATCCGGCATTGCTTTGATTAACCCGATCAATGAGTTGCGAAAAAACGCTCATAAAATATTTTCTTGCATTCGTTCAAAGTTGTCGTAGCCTTAGGGGTAAGCCCGTATTCAAATGGGTCATTTCCTTGAAGGAAGGGGGGATTCAACATGCTATCCATGCGCGATTGTCTCGACTACTGCGACCTGACCGATGACGAGGTCGCCCTGATCGCCGAATTCGAGGGTATCCCGGATGTCACGGCGGCGCACGTACTCTGCGGTCTGGTCCAGACCGACGATGGCGTGCAATTGCTGGCTCGCTGGCTGCGCGAACTGGTCGAGTATGCTTCCGCCGCCGGCATGCCCGACAAAGCGGCGCGGGCGCAAGCGGAATTCGACCGCTTTTCCATGGCACATCACCTTCACTAAAACCGCTCCCGCACTTCGGGAGCTACCGGGGCCGTTCCGGAGGAGCACATCGCAACGCGGTGCTCCGCCGGAGCCTTCGCCATGGCACGCCGGCACCGGGCCAGCGCCGCGATACATACCTGCTCACCCTTGCCGCGCCAGATGAGCCGAGGGTTCTGAACCGCCCTGGAAACCCTACTCGATGTTCTGCACCTGTTCCCGTATCTGCTCGATCTGCACTTTCAGTTCCATGGCGATGCCGGTGATATCCGTGGCGGGGGATTTCGAGGCGAGGGTGTTGGCTTCGCGGTTGAGTTCCTGCATCAAAAAATCGAGCCGTTTACCCGCCGCGCCATCGGCGGAAAGGATGCGTTCGATTTCGTCAAGATGAACCGACAGGCGCGACAGCTCTTCGGCAACGTCGATGCGGGCGGCGTAGAGGACGGCCTCCTGCACGATGCGTTCTTCGTCGGCGGTGGCGAGCACTTCGTGCAGGCGCTTGGCGAGGCGGGCACGATACTCCTCCACGATCGCCGGCATCCGGGGCGCGGCGATGGCGATCAGTTCGCGAATCCGGGCGATTCTTTCCCGGATCATCGCCGCCAGCTTTTCGCCTTCGCGCCGACGGGTGGCGATCAGATCGTCGAGCGCGGCCCTGGCAAGTTCGATGATGGCTGCTTGCAGTTGCCCGGCGTCCGGGCTTTCGTCGACGAGCATCCCCGGCCAGCGCAGCAGATCGGCAACACCTAGCGGACGGGCATTTGGAAACTGCGTCAATACCTTGACTTCGGCGGCGGACAGACGGGCAAGTAAGGCGGCGTTGAGCGCCAAGACGCCCGGCGCAGCGTCGAGCGTTTGCAGATTGAAGCGGCATTCGACCTTGCCGCGCACAAGCCGGGCGCCAATCAATTCACGCAGCGCCGGTTCGGCGGCGCGCAACTCGTCGACGATACGGAAGCTCAAATCGAGATAGCGCGAGTTGACGCTGCGCAACTCGAGATGAAGATTGGCGCCGTCGAATTCACGGCTTTGCATGGCAAAACCGGTCATGCTGTAAATCATGGAGAAATCTCAAAAGTTCCGGCAAGCGGCCACGATCGGCTAAACTGCCGGTTTCCATCCCAATGCCCGTAGAAGGGCAATCCTAGCGCCTCATGCCGCCTCAAGCAAACTGTGCATTGCCTGCCGGTTTTCAGCTCGATCGGTACCGGATCGAGCGGCAACTCTCGCTCGGCGGTTTTTCTATCGTTTACCTCGCTTACGACAGCGATGGAACGCCTGTGGCGATCAAGGAGTATCTGCCCAATTCGCTCGCCTTGCGGAAAACGGGCGAGATCGAGCCGCAAGTCCCGAACGACAATCTGCCCGCTTTCCGGTACGGCATGAAATGCTTCTTCGAGGAAGGCCGGGCGCTCGCCCGCCTGCTGCATCCAAACGTGGTCAGGGTGCTCAATTTTTTCCGTGCCAACAGCACCGTGTACATGGTGATGCAGTTCGAGCGCGGACGCACCCTGCACGACTACATCCAGCGCCATCGCGGCCAGGTTTCGGAACGCTTCATCCGCAACGTGTTCATCCGCATGCTCAACGGTTTGCGCGAGGTGCACGCCCACAAGCTCCTGCATCTCGACATCAAGCCGTCGAACATCTATTTGCGCGCCGACGGCAATCCGGTATTGCTCGATTTCGGGGCCGCGCGGCAAACGCTGGCGCAGGAACAGCCGATGCTCAAGCCAATGTATACCCCCGGCTTCGCCTCGCCCGAGCATTATGCCAACCGCGAACGGCTCGGACCATGGAGCGACATCTACAGCGTGGGCGCGAGCATACACGCCTGCATCGCCGGATCGGCCCCGCCGCGCTCGGACGAACGGATGAAGAAAGACATACTCATGCCGCTGGGCAATACTTACTCTGGGAAGTACTCTCTACAGCTACTCGAACTGGTCGACTGGTGTTTGCGGCTCGATCCATTGCAACGCCCGCAAAGCGTCTATACCCTGCAAAAAGAGCTCGGACAGAAACCCCCGCCGGCGGCCCCTGCCCCAACCAACCGATTGGGCAGCCTTTTGTCGAAACTTCGATCGTCGGTCGGCAAAAGCTGAAAGGAATCACCGTGAAGTTCACTATTTTCCAGGAAAGCCGCATCGGCAAGCGCAAGACCAATCAAGATCGCATCGCCCATTGCTATTCGCGCGATTCGCTCATGATGGTCCTGGCCGATGGCATGGGCGGACACCTGCATGGCGAAATCGCTTCCCACATCACCGTGCAATACCTGACGCACGTCTTCCAGCGCGAAGCCCAGCCCAAACTGTCCGATCCGGCCATGTTCCTGTCGCGCGAATTGTCCCTAGCCCACCATGCCGTCATCGACTATGCGCTCGAAAAAAGCCTGCGCGAAGCGCCGCGCACGACGGTAGTGGCCTGCATCGTCCAGGATGGCCACGCCCATTGGGCGCACGCCGGAGACTCGCGCCTGTACCTGCTGCGCCATGGGCGCATACATATCCAGACGCATGACCACTCCCGCGTGCAATTGATGATGGATCAGGGCTTGCTCGACGTGCGCAGCGCCGCCACCCATCCGAATCGCAACCGGGTGTATTCCTGCCTGGGCGGCACCCATTTGCCACAAATCGAATTTTCGCGCCGCACGCCGCTGCAAACCGGTGACGTTCTGGCGCTTTGCACCGACGGCGTATGGGGGCCGATGGGCAACGAAGGCATCCTGCACGGCCTGAGCAAGGAAAGCCCGATGATCTCCGTCCCCAGGGTTCTCACGCAAGCCGAAGCCACCGCAGGCGCGGCCTGCGACAATCTGTCGCTGATCGCCATGGTCTGGCGCGAAGGCGACGATAGCGACGATGGCGACACTTCCGATGTAATCTCGACGCAGACCATGGCCCTGAGCGATTTCACCACGCGGATAGATTCGATCAGGAACTTGCGCCCCTCGGCGACCGAAATGCTCTTGTCCGACGACGAAATCGAGCGCGCCATCCAGGAAATCAACGCCGCCATCCAGAAATTCAGCAAATGACGCCGCAAATGCCGAACCAACGTCCCAGCAGCCGCCGCCCCAACGAGCTTCGTCCCGTCCGCCTCACCCGCGGTCATACCCGCCACGCCGAAGGTTCGGTACTGGTCGAATTCGGCGATACGCAGGTGCTCGTCACCGCCAGTGTCGAAGAAAACGTGCCCGCTTTTCTCAAAGGCCGCGGCGAAGGCTGGATCACCGCCGAATACGGCATGCTGCCAAGAGCCACCCGGACCCGGAACGCGCGCGAAGCCGCCAGCGGCAAGCAAAGCGGGCGCACGCAGGAAATCCAGCGCCTGATCGGGCGCAGCCTGCGCGCCGCGGTCGATCTCGCCGCGCTGGGCGAGCGCCAGATCGTCATCGATTGCGACGTGCTCCAGGCCGATGGCGGCACCCGTACCGCCGCCATCACCGGCGCTTGCGTCGCCATGCACGACGCACTCACCTGGCTGAAAAACCAGGGCAAGCTTTCCACCCATCCGCAACGCGAACTCGTCGCGGCGGTCTCGGTGGGCATCTGCCGGGGCGTGGCGGTGCTCGACCTCGACTACGCCGAAGATTCCACCTGCGACACCGACATGAACGTCGTCATGACCGCTTCCGGCGGCCTCGTCGAAGTGCAGGGCACCGCCGAAGGCCAGCCGTTTTCCCACGCCGAACTCGGCACCCTCATCGACCTGGCCAGTACCGGCATCGAACACCTTTTCGCCCGCCAGCGCGCCGCGCTCGCCGAAGCCCTGAAAACATGAGCAAAAAACTGGTACTGGCCAGCAACAACGCCAAGAAAGCCGCCGAAATGCAAACCCTGCTCGCGCCGTTGGGGCTGGAGATCGTTCCCCAGGCCCGGCTCGGCGTCGACGAAGCCGAAGAACCGCATTTCACCTTCATCGAAAACGCGCTCGCCAAGGCGCGCCACGCCGCCGCCGCCACAAAACTGCCCGCCATCGCCGACGATTCCGGCCTTTGCGTCGCGGCGCTCGGCGGCGCGCCCGGCGTACATTCGGCGCGTTTTGCCGGCGAGCCGAAATCCGACGAACGCAACAACCTGTTCCTTCTCGAAAAACTGGCCGACACGCCCAGCAGTGAACGGAACGCCTGGTATTACTGCTGCCTGGCGCTCGTTCGCCGCGCCGACGATCCCTGCCCGCTGATCGCCGACGGCGAATGGCGCGGCGTCATCCTCACCGTTCCGCGCGGCAATGGCGGCTTCGGTTACGACCCGCTTTTCTGGTTGCCGGAACGGCAACTAAGCGCCGCCGAACTCGAACCCGCGCAAAAAAACGCCCTCAGCCATCGCGGTATCGCCATGCGGCAACTGCTCGAACGCCTGCGCAACCGGTCATTGTGACGCGCGCCTGCGGCGGACGGGATTTCGTCCTCGCGCCGAAAGGCGAAGCCACTACGCGCCGGGTCAACTCCACAACGACGACACCGGCATAGCCAGCAACTTTTCCCCCACAGGCAGCATCGCGTCGCCGTCATACAACACGATCCCCTGCAAAAAAGCATCGCCCGCGATCTGGGCGAAATGCTTCAGGCCGTCGAAATCCTTGACGGACAGAGAAGCCGCTGCCTTAACCTCCACGCCGACGACCTGTCCCGCAGCGTTCTCGATGACGAAATCCACTTCGCGCTGGTAATGGTCGCGGTAAAACATCACCTGATAGCCGCCTTCCGCCGTGTTGGCATGCTTCAAGATTTCGCCGTACACGAAAGACTCCAGCAACATGCCAAAACGGGCAGGCCGCGCGACGAGCATTGCCAGTGTGATCGCAAGCTGCGCAGCAAGCAGGCCGGAATCCATGAACTGCATCTTGGGCGTCTTGATGACGCGGCTCATGCGATTGCGCGACCAGGCTTCCACGCGCTTCAGCAAAAAAACCTGCTCCAGAAAACCCGTATAGCGCGCGGCGGTTTTGTAATTGATGCCAACAGGCGCGCCGATTTGCGTGTAATTGCACAACTGCCCGGCGCTCTCGGCCAATAGCTGGAAAAACCGGGGTAGCTGATCGAGCTTTTCAATGCTGGCAAGTTCCCGCACATCACGCTTCAAAATAGATTCGGCATAATACCGCGCCCAGGATTGAAGGCGGCGCAAGGCCAGACGGGCGACGGCCTCCGGATAGCCGCCCCGTAATACGACTTCCCGCAGGGCATCGCCCAACAACAATTCGCGCGGCTCCGGCGGCTCGCCGGCAAAAACGCAGTCCAGCCAGTTCAAGCCGCCTTGCCGCATCTCGCTTTGCGACAAGGGCAGCAGAGTGAGGCTTTCCATGCGCCCCGCCAAGGAATCGGCAACCGTGGGAAGCATCATCAGGTTGGCAGAACCCGTCAACAAAAAGCGCCCCGGCCTGCGGTCTTCATCGATGCTTTTCTTGATGGCCAACAAGAGTCCGGGCGCGCGCTGCACTTCATCTATAATGATATTTTCATTACCACGCAACAGGCTTGCCGGATCATGTTGCGCAATATCCAGCATAAAACCGTCATCCAGCGTGATATAACGCATATTGTCGCCAGCGAACTGACGGACGAGCATGGTTTTACCTGATTGGCGTGGCCCTACCAGCAAAATGGCGGGTGTGTCGGTCATGGCTTCTTCGATGCGCGACACGAGTCGACGGGGAAAAAGTGCAGCATCATTCTGCATGGTGCACCTGTTCAAGATTTGGGCAAACAGGATTGTACGTCAGGGTAAACAGGATCGACAACAAGATAAACAGGATTCAAAGTCCGGGCAAACAGGATTCAAAGCCCGGACAAACAGGATTCAAAGCTCGGATAAACAGGATTTTTAGTACATGACGCATCGAGTATATGCCGCAAATTATCGGTAATGGAAGGCATATTCGTCCAGCAACCATGATAAAGCAATATTTCAGCCATCGTTCGAGGAATTGCCTTTTGAGCGTACCAGCTTACGCCGGCAGAAAAACCGCCTGCCCGTCCACCTCGATGCGGCGCAACGGGTGTCCGAACGCCCGGCCCAGGCGTCCGGCGGTGAGCACTTCCCCGGTCGTCCCTGCCGCCACGCCGCCCTCGCCATCGAGCAAGAGAACGGCATCCGCGTAGCGCGCCGCCAGCGCGGGATCGTGGAGCACCATAACGACACCGCGCCCATCGGCAGCGAGCGCCCGGAGCAATTCGAGCACGGCGATCTGGTGATGAAGGTCAAGGTGATTGAGCGGTTCGTCGAGAAGGAAAAGGCGCGGCGTCTGTGCAAGCAGCATCGCCAGCGCCACGCGCTGCTGTTCGCCGCCGGAAAGCGCGCGCAAGTCACGGGACGCGAATCCTTGCAAACCCACGCAATCTAGCGCGGCGCGAGCGATGGACACATCCGCGGCGCTCTCCCAACCCCAGCGCCCAAGATGGGGATGGCGGCCCACCAGCACCGTTTCCTGCACGGACGCAGCGAATTGCATGGACTGGCGTTGTGGCAGCAGACCGCGAAACCTGGCTGCCTTCACAGGCGGCCAATCGGCGCGGGAGCGGCCGTCGAAACAGATTTCGCCGCGCACATCGAGCGCGCCAGCGCCCTCGCCTGCATCATGCAAACCGGCGAGCGCGTGCAACAGCGAAGTCTTGCCCGAGCCATTGCGGCCCAATATCGCCACGCATTGCCCGGCATGGATTTCCAGATCGAATTCGCGGCACAGTTCGCGCACGCCACGGCTCAAGGCCAGGCGGCGCGCGACGAGCAAAGGGCGCGCCGGATCGTGCCACGGTAATGGACAAGCCAATTCGGAAGGCAAAGCAGGTATCGTCATCGCACGCTTTACCGAGAATGCCGTGCGAGCAGAAACAGGAACACCGGCACCCCAAGCAGCACGGTGAGTACGCCGACCGGCAATTGCTGCGGCGCAAGCAGCGTGCGCGCGAGCGTATCGGCAACGGTCAGGAGCGCGCCGCCCGCCAGAACCGCCGCGGGCATCAGCAAACGCTGATCGTTGCCGAGCGCGAGGCGGGCGAGATGCGGCACCACGAGGCCGACGAAGCCGACCGTCCCGACCAGCGTGACCGCGACGGCGGTAAAAAGCGAGGCCAGCAGGTAGAGCGCCCGCCGCAACCGCCGTGCATCGACGCCGAGCGCCATGGCGGTGAGTTGCCCGCGGGCGAGCACGTTGAGATCGCGCCCGAACGGCAAGACAGCGGCCAACCCGGCGGCCAGCACCGCCAGCGCGGGCCATGGACGGCTCGCGCCGCTGGCATCGCCCATCAGCCAAAACAACATGGTCTGCATTTGCGCAGCGGGCGCCAGCGCCAACATCAGCGTGATCGCGGCGCCACAGCCAGCGGCAACGATGACGCCGGTAAGCAGCAGCCGCGTTTGCGTCCAGCTTCCGTCGCCGTGTGCGAGGCCGAACACCGCCAGCATGGCCGCAAGCGCGCCGCCCAAGGCCCCCGCATCCATCCACGGCGACGCAAGCCCGAGCACGACCGCGCCCAGCGCGCCCACCGCCGCGCCGCCGGAAATGCCGAGGATGTAGGGATCGGCGAGCGGATTGCGCAACAACACCTGCATCAGCGTTCCAGCCAGCGCCAACAGACCGCCGCAGGCAAAACAGGCCAGGGCGCGCGGCAACCGCAGTTCGCGCACGACACCGGCGAGCATGCCTTCGCCATCGCCCGAAATAGCGGAAAACACCTCGCCGGGCGAAGCCGCGAGACTGCCCGCGCACAATGCCCATGCCAATGCGGCAAGCGCGACCAGGACGAGCGCGGCAAGCACGGCGACTGGATGGGCGGCGAGCGGGCGCACGGACATCATGGCGATTCCGCCTCCGCTTCCTCGAACTTTTCGACCTTGCGCAAGACCGGAAAAAGTTTCGCCCACAACCCCACGACGCCAAGCGTGCACACACCGCCGAGCGCGGCGGCGGCAACCGGGCCGAACGCTGCCGCACACACACCCGCGCGGAATTCACCCAGTTCATTGGATGAACCGATGAAAAGCATGTTGACTGCGCTCACCCGCCCGCGCATCTCATCGGGCGTGGCAAACTGCACCAGCGCGCCGCGAATATAGACGTTCACCATATCCGCCGCGCCCGCGACCGCCAGCGCGGCGAAAGAAACCCAAAACCAGTGCGAGAACGAAAAAACGAGATTCGCGGCGCCAAAAACAGCGATGGCGATGAAAAGGCGCTTGCCGACGGCGCGATTGAACGGCCAGACGCTCAGGAGCAATCCCGCGCCCACTTCGCCGATGGCGATGGCGCTGCGCAGCATGCCCAGTCCTTCCGGGCCGGTATGGAGAATTTCCTTGGCATAGATGGGCAAGAGCGCCACCACGCCGCCGAGGAGCACGGCGAACAGGTCGAGCGAAATGGAACCGAGGATGATGGGGCGGTTGCGGATGAAACGGATACCGACGCCGAAGCGCCGCCACATACTCCCCTCACCGGAAGCTTTCGCGCCCGCATATGAGGCTTCGACCCGAATGAGGCACAGCACGCCGAGCAAAAAGCAAAAAGCACAGACCGCGTAAGTCAGCGCCCCGCCCCCCAATGCATAAAGCAGGCCACCGACGAGCGGCCCGCCGATACTGGCCGCGCGCATCAACATGCCATTGGCGGCGATGGCCTGCGCCAGTTGTTCGCGCGGCACGATCTGCGGCAGCAGGCTTTGCAGCGCAGGCCCGGAAAAAGCGCGCGAACAGCCGAAAAGCGCGAGCGTGGCATAAATCCCGCCAAGCGCCGCCGCCTTGCCTTCCTCGCCCGTCCCGGCATGATCCGAGAGCCACCACAGCGCCCCGGCGCAAAGCACGGCAACGACCCAACTTGCCATCAGGATCGGCTTTCTCGCATAACGGTCGATGAGATCGCCCGCGGGCATGAGCAGGACGAGCATGGGCAGGAATTGCACCAGCCCCACATACGCCAGCGCCATGGCATCGGCAGTGAGTTCATACACCTGCCAGCCGATGACCACGGCAAGTATCTGGGTGGCGAACATTCCCGCCAGGCGCGACAAGAGGAAAGCGGCGAAAGCCCGGTTGCGCCAGGCGCCGGAAAAAGAACGGGAAGCCATTGTCGGTCGGGAGAAGTCGATTATTGTTTCTCGTTATGGTGGAACAGACCGGGAAAGCCGTAGCATGTGCGGCTAATCCGCCATCTTGGAGTTTTCGCCTTGGACAAATCCGGTTCGAGTTACAAAACAGGCATTCTATTCGCACTTTTCGGCGCTGTCGGCTTTTCATTCAAGGCCATCCTGGTCAAGATCGCCTATCGCTACGGCGTCGACGCCGAAACGCTGCTCGCGCTGCGAATGTCGATGGCCCTGCCCCTATACCTGCTGCTCGGCCTTTTCGCCCGCCACGAACAGCGCGGCCCGATGCGGGCGCATGACTGGCTGTGGATGGCCTGGCTGGGTTTTATCGGCTATTACCTGTCGAGCTATCTCGACTTTCTCGGGCTGGACTACATCTCATCCGGACTGGAACGGCTGATCCTCTTTCTGTATCCGACGATGGTCATCGTGATTTCGGCGATTTTCTTCAAAAAACCGGTCACGAAGACAACGGCGCTCGCGCTGGCGCTGTGCTACGTCGGCATCGCGCTGGCCGTCGGGCACGATCTGGGCAATGCCGAAACCCGCCACGAAGTGCTGATCGGCAGCGCACTGGTTTTTGCCGCCGCCGTCGCCTACGCGCTTTACCTGATCGGCAACGGCATGGTGGTCGGGCGTCTCGGCTCGCTCCAGGTCACGGCCTGGGCGTCGTCCTTCGCGTGCATCTTCAGCATCGCCCAATTCGCGCTGCTGCGCCCGCCCGGCCTGCTGTTCGACCAAGTCTGGCAAGTCTGGGCGCTTTCCGCGGTCATGGTACTCGTCTCGACCGTAGCGCCGGTCTGGATGGTATCGGAAGCCATCCGCCGCATCGGCGCGGGGCCGGTGTCGATGACGAGCACACTGGGGCCGGTCGTCACCCTCGTCCTGGGCTGGCTGATTCTCGCCGAACCTTTCGGACTGAACCAGTTCCTCGGGGCCGTGCTGGTCATCGGCGGCGTGTGGATCGTATCGCGCCAAAAAAAGGGCTGAAGAACATCAAACGAGCGAATGCCCGGCGACGATGGCCACGGCATCCTTTTCAGTAATCCTCACCGTGGCGCTGCGGATGACGTGCGCCACCAGCCAGTCTTGCAGGCGCTCCGGACCATCGCCCTCGAACCGGACGATGCGGCAGCCGACGGAAACCGCCTCTCCCTCGCCGAACGAAGCGACGGCCTCGGCACGGCCGCGGATCGTATCGGGCACGCCTTCGCGCAGCAAAGTGAAATCGAATTGCACGCCGTGAGCGAACGCCGGCGTCGCCGGTAACGCGAAGCCCTTGAGAGAAAGATCGCTGAGCGCAATCCGCGCGCCCTCCACGAGCACCCAGAAACACGGCTCGCCGTGCAGCCAGGCGACGAAACGCTGGTTGATGCGGCGCTCGCTCGCATCGTCGCCGGATGACGGCCGACCCGGCGCGTCGCCCACTGGCTTCCGGCGCGAAAACGACGTGGAGACAAAGGGAGGAAACAAGCCCGACATCACCATGACCGCCCTGCTTCGTAGTGTTCCCGCCTACTTCCGGCGCGCAATGCCGATCAGGCGGTCGACCTCCGCGAGCGCGGCCTGATGGCTGCCCGTCTGGCTCGCCGAAGTCACGAAACGCCCATCCACCGCCAGTGTGGGCACCCCCTCGATCTTGTAAGCCTTGGCAAGCTGCATGGCGCGCCGCACCTGCGTCTGCACGCCAAACGACTTGTAGGCGCTCATGAACGCCTTGGCATCCAACCCCTGATCCCCGGCCCATTCACGCACTTCGTCCTCATTGACGGGATTCATGCGCGCATCCTGGATAGCGGCGAAAACCTTTTCGTGCAAGTCGCCGACACGCTTGACGGACTGGAGCGCGTAATACAAACGCGCCTCGCCCTGCCGCCGGGCATCGCGGTCGCCCCAACTCACCGGCACACGGATAAAGACGACATCGGCGGGCAAATTCTTCAGCCATTCCTGGAGCAGCGGATCGAAATCGCGGCAGTGCGGGCAACCGTAATAGAAAAACTCGACCACCTCGATCCTGCCTTCCACGCCGGTTTGCACGGGAGGACTCAAGGTGGTGAAGCGGTTTCTCTCTTGCGCCAGTGCAAAACCCGCCGCCCCGGCGAACAATGCCAGCGCGCCAAGTTGCCGGAGGACATCACGACGATTCATGTCAATAAAACTCCCGAAAAATGGGATGGATCATGCAACGATGCAATACAGTCGCAACGCATGCCGTCAATTGGCCGCGACCTCGTCGGCGGTAAAACCGTTCGACGACAAACGGGCGCGCATGGCCTTCACATCCTCCCGGTCGTTGAAGGGGCCGACGCGGATGCGATGCACCACTCGTCCATCGGGCAGCTGCGCCCGCTGCGTGACAGGCTCCAATCCCATCAACAACAACTGCGCCTTGAGATCGTCGGCCTGCTCGGCATTCTCGAACGCGCCCAATTGCAAATAAACCGCCTTCTCCGGGGGCCGCTGCGCCGGGGCGGATGTCTGCGGCGGCGCAGCGGGCGGCGTCACCGGCGCGCTTTCGCCCTTCGGCAATGTATTGAAGAACGTGAAATCCGGTTTTTCCACGGGCTTGTCGCCCGGCTTGCCCGGCAAGGCGGCCACCGTCGGCGCTTCCTGCGACGGCCTCGCCGCGGCGGGCGCATCGCCCGACGCAACGCTGCGGCTGACAAACCACGCCGCAACGGCAACGATGCAAGCGCCCAGGATCATACCCACGAAAATACCCATGATGGTTCCGCCGCGGCTACGCGACGGCCCACCGGAAATACTGCGTCTGCGATTCACAGGAAAAGCTCCATTGATCTCGTTTCCAGAGCGGCAAGCCGCTGTCCTCACATCGTCTCGGGAGCCGACACGCCCAAAAGCGCCAGCCCGTTGGTCAAGGTCTGGCGGACGGCCCCGGCCAGCGCCAGACGCGCCAGCCTGACCGCCTCATCTTCGACCAGCATGCGCTCAGCGTTATACCAGCCATGAAAATCCGCCGCCAGTTCCTTCAAATAAAACGCCACCTGATGCGGCGCGTAATCGTCCGCCGCCGTCTGCACCACCTCGGGGAAAACCGACAGGCGCGCACACAGCCCCAAATCACGCTCGCTGCGCAAGGCATCGAGACCCGCCGTCCGCAACGCCTGCGTATCGCCTCCCCATTTTCTCAGCGTGGAACTCGCGCGCGCATACGCATATTGCACGTAATACACAGGATTGTCATTACTCTGGCTCTTGGCGAGATCGAGATCGAAATCGAGGTGCTGGTCGCTTTTCCTGAGCACATAGAAAAAACGGCAAGCGTCGTTGCCGACATCGTTACGCAACTCGCGCAAGGTGACGAACTCGCCCGAGCGCGTCGACATCGACGTTTTCTGCCCGGCGCGGTACAGCACCGCGAACTGCACCAAAGCCACATCGAGCCGCGCCGGATCGAGCCCCATGGCCGCAATCGCGCCTTTGACGCGCGGCGCGTAACCATGATGATCGGCCCCCCAAACGTCGATCATGCGGTCGAAACCGCGCTCATACTTGTTCAGGTGATAAGCGATATCGGATGCGAAATACGTATAAACGCCATTTTCGCGCTGCACCACGCGATCCTTCTCATCGCCGAAAGCCGTGGAGCGAAACCAGCGCGCCCCGTTCTGCTCATAGACATGGCCCGCCTTCTCCAGCCGCCCGACGGCGCGCTCCACGAGGCCGGTATCGAACAGTCCGCGCTCCGAAAACCACTTGTCGAAACGCACGCCGAATTCCTGCAAATCGTCGCGCCCGTCGCCAAGCTGCTCGTTGAGCGCAAACCCATGCACCCACTGGTAATCCTCGCCTAGAAGCCGCTTGGCATTGGCAATCAGCGCATCGAGATGCTGCTCGCGTTGCGCCTTGGCCGCCTTGTCGTCGCGCCCGGCGGGCGGCAGGCCCGGCGCGCCGGCAAGCACCTCGGCGGCGCTCGCCCGTGCAAAGCGGTCGCCGTGCGCATCGCGCAAAGACCTGGCCATCTCCGTCACATAAACGCCCTGGTAAGCATTGGGCGGAAATGCGACCTCGACACCGAAAAGCGCCAGATAACGCAACCATGTCGACAACGCCAGAATATCCATCTGCCGTCCGGCGTCATTCACATAATATTCGCGGCTCACCTCGAACCCGGCGAAGGCCAGCACCTCGGCGAGCGAAGCGCCATAAGCCGCCCCGCGCCCATGCCCGACATGCAGCGGCCCCGTCGGATTGGCCGACACGAACTCCACCAGCGCCTTCTCGCCCCTGGCCGCGCCGCGTCCCCAATCCCTGCCCTGCGTCAGCGCCTCGCTCACCGCCGCCGTCTTCACCGCCGCCGCGAGCGTGAAATTGATAAAACCCGCGCCCGCCACCTCGACCTTCTCCACCCATTCGGAAGGCGGCAACTCGGCGAGCAGCAAAGCCGCCAACGTCCGGGGATTACGTTTCAAGGTCTTGGCGAGCCGCAAAGCGATATTGGTCGCAAAATCGCCGTGCCCCGCCTGCTTCGGGCGCTCCAGCAAAACGGGCGTCCCGGCATATTCCGGCGTAACGCTCCCGAGAGCGTTACGGATCAAATCGGTCAACAGAATCTTGGGATCGGCGCTCATGGCACTCGGAAATAACGAAAGGGTTCGATTATAGCGGAGGCGAGCGCCAGTCTTCCGCCCGCGCAAGGCAATGGCAGAGTGCACTCATCGCGCCCATGACTCGCAGATGGTCGGCGAAGGCGGCCCGGCGGCAAGCCCCTGCGGTATGATTCCGCACACGATTCGCCAGGCAGGTGCGCCATGTCCCGCAAAAAACTTCCCATCGGCATCCAGACCTTCCGCGAAATCCGCGAGGACAATTGCTATTACGTGGATAAAACCGCCTTCGCGCTGCGCATGATAAAAGAAGGCAAGGCTTACTTCCTCTCCCGTCCGCGCCGTTTCGGCAAGAGCCTTTTCCTGGATACGCTGGCGGAACTGTTCGC
>JAISCE010000046.1 GCA_031265765.1 Azoarcus sp. | reverse complement strand
GCCGCGGGCGACCTCCTCATCCAGGGCGCGGCCTACGGCTCGGCCAGCCGCAGCCAGAGCCGCAAAACCGCCACGGGCGAAGTCGGCAACTGGCTCACCCCGACCATGGGCATCGCCCGAAATAAAGCGAGCCAGCAAGAAGACGCGGATCGCCAACTGGGCAGCCAAATCGTCTCGCTGGCGGGCGACATCGCCCTTGCCGCCGGTAAAAACTATCGCCAGAGCGCCAGCCAAATCATGGCCGTCGAAGGCGACCTCGACGTCAGCTGGACTTGCTGCGCCAAAACGGACGCCAAAGAGGGGCGAGTCAAGCATTTTGCTTGAGTTTTTTAGCGAAGTCATTCGGAAACAGATAGGCCGAGCCGAGTGCATTCGGGTGGGATTGTAGAAGCCATGGACATAGCAGGCGATAGCTTGATGAGCTTGAGCCTTGGTCTCGTAGGCGCCAGGGACTTCCTCGCGCTTGAGCGTGGCAAAAAAGCTCTCGGCGACCGCGTTGTCCCAACAATTTGCCTTACGGCTCATGCTTTGCACGAACCCCAGGGATTGGATCGTGCGCCGGAAGTTGCTGTTGGCATACTGACTGCCCCGGTCAGAGTGAAACAAACTCCCCACGGGCGCTGGCGCATTGGCCCAGGCGTTGAGCACTGCCTGGCACACCAACTCGTCAGGCATTCGCTCGGAGAGGCTGTAGCCGAGCACTTGGCGTGTTTGCAAACTGATCACGACGGCCAAGTACAACCAGCCTTCCCGGGTCGGAATGTAGGTGATCTCGCCTACCCAAGCCGCTCTGGCACTGTGCGCAGTGCGAGTTCGGCCTCCTGCCTGGGAAGGCTTCGGCGCTGTCGATGGCCATAGAAGCCGGAAACACGGCTATTGGTCGCGGCCTGCTGTAATGATTCCAACAAACTCTTATGCGATGTTTTCGATGCCGAGCGCGATGGCAAATAGTGCGAAAAACAGTTTCCAGCTGGTGTGTTTGCGCACGATTTGAATGACGAGCGCCACGATGGCGGGAAGAAGGCCGAGTCGCGGTGTGGCGAGAGGCACGACGGCCAGCGCACAGGCCATTTGTAGGCACAGCGTAGCGATGAAATGCTTTGGATCCGGTTGTTCCGGGGGCGATCCGGTTTGCTGTGCAACAGCCTGTTCTTGTGGCGCAAGGGATATGAAGGGTACGGCTGGCGCGGATTGCTGCGCTTGTTCGCGCTTTTCGCCGGCGATTTGTTCGGCGGTTCGTTCCAGTACGGGGGCAGGCGGCGCGGCGGGCCGCCACCAGTTCGGCCAGGGGGCGTGTCCGGCGGCGGCATTCTGGCGGAAGCCGCGCGGCGCGCGGCGCGCGGCGGGACGTTCGGCGTCGCGGGTCGCATCGAGACGGCGCAGGGCGTGCAGCCGTTGCAGGCAGGGCGCGCCGCGCGCCGGGTCGACCATGTGGATGAAGCGTGCGTAACCTTCCAGCGCGGCCAGTACGTCGGGGTTGCCGTTCCAGTGCTTGCCTCTGGGGCCGCTCGTCTCGACTTGATGCAAGGCGGCGCGAAAGCGGCGGAACGTGGCGCGGTCGATCGAGAGTTTGTCGTTGACAGTCAGGCCGGTGACGTGCTGCCGCTGCTGGCGGCGCATAACGTGCTGTTTGTCCGGGTGCGGGGTGAAGCCTTCTTCGGCGACGATCCGGCGTACCCGCCAGAGTAGCTTGCCGACGTGTTTTTGCGCGGCTTCGGCGGCGGAGAAGCTCAGGTCGTCGGCATAGCGGGTGTAGTCGAAGCCCAGTTTTCGGGCGATGCCGTCGAGCCGCGCGTCGAGCCTGCGGCACAGCAGGTTGGTCAGCATCGGGCTGGTCGGCGCGCCCTGGGGGAGATGGCGCGGGCCGTTGGCGACGTAACAGCGTTCGCCGTCGATGAGGATTTCGTCCACGGGGGTTTCGGTGCAGAGCAGCCCGAGCAGGGTGGCGATTTGCCCGGAGTAGCCCAGTTCGCGGAAGACGCCTTTGATGCGCGGGTAGTGGATCGAGGGGAAGAAGTTTTTCAGGTCCAGGTTGACGACGACCGCGCGGCCGACGTGGGGTGCGGCGTTGCTGCGGATGGAGCGGCCCGGCAGGAAGCCGTGCGCGGCGGGGTGTACCGGCGCTTTCGCCAGGATGTTGTCCAGTATCCAGTATTGGGCGCGCTTGAGCCGCGGCATCGGGGCGGAAATGACGCGCACGCCGCCGGTTTTCTTGGCGATCTCGAAACGCTGGTAGTGGCAGGTGCGCGATACCCGCCGCTCGTAGGCGAGAAAGCGCAGTTCGCCCAGTTCCAGGCCCATCGCTTGCGCCAGCGCCAGACTGTCTTGCGGGGCGGGCAGGGCGTGTCCGGCGAGTTTGTCCGCGTCGTATTCGAGATGGGGCAGGCTGTTCGAGACATGCTGGCCGAGGTAGAGGATTTCGCGGGCGCGGCGCTGGTGCCAGTGTTGGGCGCGTTCGTATCGTTGTTGCGCTTTTTGGCGGCGTGTGGCTTCCCGGCGCGCCTTGGCTTTGGCCTTGCGCGCTTTGTGCATGTCGCGCAGGGCGGCTTTCGGGTTGTCGATGCGGGCGAGTTGCGCGCCCAGTTCGCCGAGCGAGCGGACGAGTTCGGCTTCGCGCTGGATCAGGGCCGCTTCGAGGACGGGGCTGTCCGTATCCGCGGGCCAGTATCCGAGGCGCTGCATTTCTTGCAGCGTCACCGCGTCTTTCGCGCTGCGGCGGACGCGGTCGTACAACGCCTCGCGGCTCAGTTGCGAGAGTGGCTTGGCATCGGCGTGGGGCATGGGATCGATTCCGGCTCAGGTCGCGGTCGATCGCCCAGGCTGGCAGACGGTTCCGGTAAGGGCGCGCGCGGCGGGATTCTCATCGAGAGCCTTTCGGACTGGAGCGATCCACTCGACGCCGGTGCGGCACCCATGCGCGAAAGGCTTCGGAGAAGCCTCTCGGCTTTTGCGCATGGGCGCCGCACCGGCATAGTGAAGAGCGGGCCAGTGACGCATTGGGAAGCAGGTGACGTGGATGGCGATACGCCATCCGGGATGCAAGAGCCTTCCCGCCGCGCGCGGAACGAGTCTATCAGTGCGGGCGATTCTCCTCAAGGTTCGTCATTCCGGCAGGTGTGCAGGATTTTTCCGGCAGCCAGCGATTGGCGCAACGCCAGCATGTGTTCGCAGGGGCCGCGCCGTAGGCGGTTCCGCATGAAGAAGCTGCATTGGCAGTCGCCGTCGACCAGGCGTTCGTCGGCGTCGATCAGGAGACTCGCCTGGCAGGTGTGCCTGCCGTCGGCGAGTTTGCCCTGGAGGCGGTATGCGCCCCGATCCATTTTGTGCGTCTCGACCCGCAAGGGGCCGTCCGCCAGCAGGCGCGCGGCGGCTTCTTCGCGGGGGCTGGCGAAGCGCAATTGCGGCAGCGGCGTCGCGCTCAATTCGCGCAGACGCCAGATGCGATTGGCAATGTCGTAGATGGCCCGGCCAGTCTGCGCCAGCAGGGTCAGCGCGGCGGCGATCGTGGCGGCGGGCAAGCCGGTGCTGCGCGCCAGCCCGGCTTCGGTGGCGAACCAGTTGGCGGACAGGGCGGCCAGCACGCGCGCGGTTTCCGCTTCGGGGACGCTGGCGCGCGGCGCGAGCAGATCGAATTGCCCGGCCCGCGACCAGTCGTTGGCCGTCCAGCCGGAGAGGCCGAGGGTGTATTGCATGTCCGGCATTTCCGCTATCCAGAAGCTCGGCATTCCGTGGCCCAGGAGGCGGACGGTGAAGCGTTTGGCGATCGGGATCAGGCGCTCCAGCGTCAGCAGGCGGCGGCGTCCCCAAAGGCGGATTTCGGCGGCGTCCGCGCCGTCATAGCGGGAGCGCGGGCAGGTGATCTCGTGTTCCCATGGCTCGAAGACCATTTTGACCGGCCGGCCGGGCATCAGTACGAAGCGGATGGCGCGCGGGCCTGTCCGTTCTTTGCGGCGGCGCAGGAACAGGCAGATGTTGTAGACGTCCATCGGATGCAGTTCGATGGTGTGCGCCGGCATCGTCATCGCGCTGCCGGCTTGCAGGAAGCCGCGCATCCAACTGTCGGGGAGGTCGATTTTCGTTTCGACGCAGGCCGGGTCGTCCGCCGTGCGCGCCTGGAAGCCTTCGGCGGCGATGCTGAATTGCGTGGTCTTGTAGTCGCGGATTTTCTGGAATTCGTCGTACAGATCGGCGGAATAATCGATATTGGCGGTGCCGCAGGCGAATTCGCCGGTTTGCGCGAAGATGTCGTGGCTGCAACTGAGGCAGGCATAGGTCGATTCGTCGCGGCTGAAGCATTCAAAAAACAGCCGGTCCGGATGGACGGTGACGACCGGATCCAGCACGAGCCAGGCATCCCGGTTTTCTTTGTACAAATAATCGAAGTATCGGCGTTGCGCTTGCCGGAAAGGGGTGAGTTTTGCGTCTTTCACCATGCGCAGGACGGCCAGTTCGGCTTGCAGCGATGTCATTTTCTCGCGCACTTCCCCACTGTGGGCCATATAGTCGGCCAGCATGCCGGCTTCCTGTTCTTTCAGCCAGTCGAAATAGACGGCCCGGTTTTTGGGGCGAATGCGCAAATCCGGGATCACGACATCGTGCAGCGCGCTGATGGCTTCCCGGAATGGCAAGGATCGCGCGAGCCGGGCGGTGAAGTGGACGGGTTTGCGCAGGGTGTCCGGCGCGAACGAGATTTGTGTGTTGAAAACGGTGTTTTCCACACGGCTCTGGCCGTAATAGCGATGCTTGAAGATCATGTATGAATTGCCGGATGCCTGTTCAGCGCCTGTACGGCGAGAGGCGAGGGGAGTTGCGGAAAGCGGGCGTGGATTTCTTGCAGGCCCTGGAGATATTGCGCTTTGTCGGCGATGGCGGCGCCGACGGCCTGGCGCGCGAATATTTCGGTCACTATCGACGCCGCGTCTTCGGATTCGGCGGCTTGGCGGCGCAGAAAATCGAGAATGCGGTTTTTGGTTTTGCGCGCGCGATTGACTTGCGACAGGACGGTGAGGAAATACGGTTGCAATTGCCGCAATCGCTGCATATCGCCGCCCACGCCGGTTTCCAGCCAATCGCCGACCATCTGCTGGATGGATGCGGAAGGGTGCTGGCTGAGTTCGAGCAGGTGATCCGCGATTGTCTGCGGGCTGGCGTGGCGGGCGAGCAATTCGCGTCCGTAGTCCTGCACTTGCGGGTTGCTGTGATCGCACAGGCCGATGAGCAGCGCGGGCGTCCAGCGACCGTGTTCCCGGAAGAAGGCTTGCGCGAACGTCTGCGCGTCGTCCCATCGGCTATCGAAAATCCGCAATCCGGCTTCCATGTCGTCCTCGATGGCCGACGGATGATCGCTGTAGCAACGGCAGGCCCATTGCCGCGTGACCAGCGCGGGCGTGCGGGCAAGCGCGGCCCAGTCGGCCACTTTGAAATCCATCGCCCGTCGTTCGCTCAACAGCCACGCGCCGAGGCGTTGCGCGCCCTTGCTTTGCGCCGTGCAGAGCCGCAGGTGCGTGGCGGCGTCGGTGGCGCGCGCGGGCTGTTGCAGCGGCCCTTGCATCGCCGTCAGGATGTCGTCATGCACGCCCCCGGCGGCTTCGCGCCGGAACAGGGTATCCCGCAGCGGCTCGCACAGCCCTTGGGCGAAGCGGCTGTAACCTGCCGGGGACACCTCCGCCAGCCGTTCGAGCGCCAGGAGGGCTGCGCGCCGCACTTCGGCGCGCTCGCCGGCGCAGAAGGCAACGAACAGTTGCGGCTGCGCGATCTGGATGCGTTCGGGCAGCGCGGAGAACAAGCGGATGCCCGCGCCGCAGATTTCCGGGTTTTCCGACGCCAGCAGCGCGCGCAGTGTTTCCGGCGGCAATTCGTGCGTAATGTCGCGGTGCGACGCCAGCCAACTGGCGCACAGGCATACGACCGGTGGGCAGGGATGGTGCAGCAGTGCGAGCAGGCGCTCGAACGGGGCCGTTGCGGCAACGGACGATAAGGGCTGTTGCAAGGCCCAGAGCAGGTTGTCCGCGATTTCCGCCAATGGCCCGGACCATGTTTCGCAGTCTTCCAGCCAGTCCAGCGTATGAATGACTATGGCGTTGAGCGTACCCGGCCGGTTTTTCGCGGATTCGCACAGCAAGCGCGCGATTTTCCGAATGCCGTCGTCCGGGGCGCACAGCATTGCCGCAATCAGTTCCGCATCCCCGGCGTAACGCGAAGTCGCGGCGGCGATGCGATCCAGCACGAAGCGGCGCGCTTGATCCAGCGGCGCCGCGACCAGCGCCAGCAGCCATTGCGCTTCCTGCGCGGTATCGCCCTCCGCGTGTTCCAGACGGTCGCGGATGCAGCGGAAGGCGAAGTCCGCCGCGTCCGGGATCGGGCTTTGCAGCAGCGCGCTCAATTGTCCGGTCTGCAAGGTCATGCAGAAAGCGCGGTTGGCCAGCAGGGCGCGGGCCGCGAACCGCGCTACGCCGGCGCATCGCGCCCGCTGCAACAGCCAGACCAGGGCGTGTGGATGCCGGTCCCAGAGTTCGGGGAACATTTCTTCGCGCGGGCCGTCCAGCGTATCGGCGTCCTCCGGTTCCGCGCCGGGGTAGCTCCAGCAGTCGCTGAAATGGAACGGATGCCGCCAGCGTGCGCCATTGCCGTGAATCAGGCGGTGGTAAACCAGCCAGCGGGAATAGCCGCCGTAATGCACCCAGCCTGCCGCCATTTGGCGCTGTTGGGCGTCCCAGTACTGGCCGAAGCCGGTATGCGGTTCGCTGGCATGTTCGTCCCGGAAGGCGGACAGGACGCCGAGCGCCAGCGAGATGAATTCATCGTTTTCCGCGCGGGCCAGCCGCCGCAAAGTGCGCCAGGTGCGGCGGCGCAGATGATTGCGGCTGCGGGCGGTATAGGCGATTCCAAGCGCTTCCGCCGCTTCCGGGCGCTTTTTCAGCGCATCTCTGAACGGCAGGTAATTCCGGTCGATGCGCAGGCGATTCGGGCGACGTTCCGCTGGCGGCGTGACTTCAAACCGCTCGTGCAGCAGTCCGACTATTTCGGCGTCGCCGCGAAATTCGGCGGCTTTGTAAATCCGCCGTATCGTCCGGTAGGCGCCGTGTTTCAGCGGTAGATCGGCGATGTGCCGTATCAGCAGCAACCGCGCAAGTGTCCTGTGCACGGATGCTTGCGCGATCTGGTCGAGTTCTTCCAGCCATTCTCCCCGCGAGATGTGCCGCCAGATATCGGGTTGCGCGAGTGCGCGCCCGATCCGCGCGATTTCTCCGCTCGCCCAGGCTTCGCGCAGCATTGCCGGCCAATCGCCGGTCAATGTTTCCGCGTGCGCTTGCCGCACGGCGTCGGCGGACAGTTCGAGCCAAGCCAGCGCGGCCATGCGTCTGATGGCTTCGCTGCTCCCGCATTGCCGTTGCCGGTTCAATGCCGGAATTGCCTGGGGGTCTCCGCAGCGTCCCAATGCCCAGCACAGACAATAATCGAGCATGGCGTCGCCGCTGCCGAACAGCGGCAGGAGCAGCGGCACGGCCTGTGTCACCCGCTGCTCGCCCAGTTGCCAGACGAGACGGCTGCGCTTGACCGGCGAGAAGGCGCGCCAGGCATCCGGATGCAGGCGCTTGAGCAGCAACGATGCCCGCCGGTATGCCGGAAGTTTCGCGCCGGGTTCGGGCAGGGCGAAAGTGCGCGCTTCCGGCACAGGCTCCGCCGCGGGGTGAAAGCCTTCTTCCAGGCGGCGGCGGATCAGGCGCTCGAACAATTGGCGCGCGGCTTCTTCGTCCCGGCCTTCCGGGCAATGGTCGCGTTCCGCGCCCGCGGCGCCGGCAAACACATGAAAACGAAACCGTTCGTCGCGCGCCAGCCTTATCGTATATTCCTGTATTTCGGAATAGCGGCGAATCAATGGCAAGATATCGACCGGCTGCACGCGTACATCTCCTTGTGATTTCGCTTGGCGCAGGGGAATGCTCCGCGTTTCGCCGCTGGCGGTTTGCCGAAACCGGAGGCTCGTCCGGAAGGCGGGCATGATCGTTGAAAGGCGGCAGGTAAGGCAACACTGCCGAAGTAGTTGTTTTTGTGCTCAACTATCGGCTGGGCGCCATGGTACGGCACAGGATGAAATACAGGGTCATTACACCATGTTTGAATCGGCGGAACTCGGTCACGCGATCGACAAGAAAACTTTCAAGGCGGAAGTACAGAAATTGCGCGAGGCTTTGCTGGAAGCGCAATTCGATTTGCGGGAGAAAGGAAAATTCCAGGTAATTATCCTCATCAGCGGCGTCAATGGGGCGGGCAAGGGCGAGACGATCAACGAGCTGTACGGCTGGATGGATCCGCGCTATCTCTCCACTCCCGCTTTTGGCGTGCCGACCAGCGAGGAAGCCGCGCATCCGTTCATGTGGCGCTTCTGGCAAGTGCTGCCGCCCAAGGGACGGGCCGGGATTTTCTCCGGTTCCTGGTATTCCATGCCCATCCATCGCCGCATCGTCGGCGAAATCGGGCAGGCGCTTTTCGACCAGCGCATCGACCAGATCAACCGCTTCGAGGGCATGCTGGCGAACGAGGGGGCGCTCATCCTGAAGTTCTGGTTCCATCTCACCAAGGAGAGCCAGAAGAAACGCTTCAAGGCGTTGGAGAAAAATCCCCGTACCGCATGGCGCGTCACCAAGGCGAGTTGGGACAGCCTGAAGACGCACGATAAATTCCAGGAAGTCGCCTCCCACCTTCTGCGCCTGACCAATACGCCCTGGGCGCCATGGATCGTGGTCGAGAGCGTCGACGACCGCTACCGTTCGCTCACGGTCGGCAAGATCGTCCTGGATGCGCTGCAAAAACGCCTCGCCAATCCGCAGGAAGGCGAGTACCCGGTCGCTCCGCCGCTGTCGCCGCGCATCGATGCGCTCGATGTGCTGACCGCGCTCGATCTCGGGCAAAAGCTGGAGCGCCGTGTTTACCAATTGCGTCTGGCGAAAGCGCAAGGGCGTTTGTCCGAACTCGTCCGCGCCCCGGCATTCAGGAGACGCTCCCTGATCCTCATCTTTGAAGGGTCGGATGCGGCGGGCAAGGGCGGCAGCATCCGCCGCCTCGTTTCCGCCATCGACGCCCGCCAATACCAGATCGTCCCCATCGCCGCGCCCACGCAGGAAGAACTGGCGCAACCCTATCTCTGGCGCTTCTGGCGGCACGTGCCCAAGGCCGGGCGCATCACTATCTTCGACCGTTCATGGTACGGGCGCGTACTGGTCGAGCGGGTCGAAGGTTTTTGCAGCGAGGCCGACTGGCTTCGCGCCTATGCCGAAATCAACGATTTCGAGCACGAACTGCGCACCGACGGGGCGATCGTCATCAAGTTCTGGCTGCAAATTTCCAAGGACGAGCAACTGCGGCGTTTCAAGGAACGCGAAAGCACGGCTTTCAAACGCTACAAGATCACCGACGAAGATTGGCGCAACCGCGAAAAATGGGACGCCTACCATCAGGCCGTCTGCGACATGGTGGAGCGCACGAGCACGGGGCTGATTCCCTGGACGCTGGTGGAAGCCAACGATAAACCTTTCGCGCGCGTGAAAGTGCTGGAGACGGTGTGCGACAGGCTGGAAGAGGCGCTGGAAGAAAAACCGTGAGTTGCCGGGTTCAGGGGCGGGACGGCGTAATGTCATCGGCTTGCCTGCTCGATGAGTGCTTTCGCCGCAATACCGATACGAGCATGACGATGGGGAGCGTTGCGCGGTAAGCCGGCCCGTCGATGTCCGTCATCATCAGAATACCGTTGAGGGCCCATCCGACGGGGCTGAGGACTGCCGCTGCCTTGATGAGCGCGGCATCGTTCGCGTGGGATGCGCCGCGGTTCATGAATGCTTTCAGGATGGCGCCGACGATTGCGAGCAGCATGTGATAAGACTTGAAACCGCCAATCTGAAAGAGGGGGCGAAGGGTAGTGGCCGAGGGGTTTTTGTCGATGGCGATTCCCGTTTTCCGGGTGACATCGTCCAATTCTTCCCGAGTCAGTTTCTCCAGCGCGTCGCCCAGGATTTTTGCCAGGAGCCTGCTTTCGATCGCTTCCGCGCCCGAGTGTTCGTCGTAGCCTACTCGTAATTCGTCGCAGACGCCGGTCAGGATTTCTTTATAGAAAACGCCGTGTCCGTTGCGCCATATTTGTGCAAAGGAATCCGCCCCGATGCATTGGATTTCCGTGGCAACGGATTGCCAATATTCATTGTGATTCGCGTGGTATTCGGCGGATAGCGTTAAATCTTCTGTATGGAGGGAGTGGCCGTTTTTGTCGTATTTGAGACAGTACACCAGATCGTCGAGGTCTTCCGGCTTCAGCTTGCCGAGAAACTCCAGGTCTTCATCGCGGCGATATGTCATTTACTTTTCCCTGGGGAAGCATCCCGAGCAGCCAGGCTTCGTGTAATTCTTCCGATCCGGTCGACGGTATAAGGTAAAGGCTTGAATTTTCGTTGTCAATATTTCCATGCTGAAATGTTTTTGCATATCGAAGGCGGGCCATGCCGCAGCGCACAAGGCTTTTACCCAAGAACGAAGTGCCGGAACGGATGTCTGGATCGAAGGGGCATGAATTGCACTTCAAACTTCATAAGAAGTATTAATTCAATCACAAAGTGAATGACAGTTCAAGCGGCGTTGAACCGAAACTTTAACTTCCAGTCGATGAATGCCAAGTCTGAATTCGCCGAGCGCCTCAGGAGCGCCATGTGCGAGGCCGGGTACGAGCCTCGCCCAAGTGTGCTCGAAAAGGGCTTCAATATTCGCTACTGGGGGCAGCCCGTGACCTTCCAGGCGGCGGCGCGCTGGCTGAAGGGGTTGTCGATTCCCGAGCAGGACAAGCTGCAAGTGCTGGCCGACTGGTTGAAGGTCGAGCCGCATGCCTTGCGCTTCGGCAGCCAGGCGGGCGTCATCCGGCAGCGCCGGGCTCGGTGGGATGCGGCGATTTCAGGGCCGGAGCGCGAGGTGCTGGAAGTGTTCATCAATCTTCCCGCCGAACAGAAGCGGGTGGCGCGGGCGGTGATTCTGGCGCTGGCGAAGGAGACGACGGAAACGCCTTGATGCGTTCGGCGCGCGACGGCCGAGTATCCGGTTCCGGAAGCATGGGGATTGTAATAAGCTGCCGTCCTTTGCCCGGTTTGCCGCGACGGCAAAAAGAGCGACCGCCTGCAAGGTTTCCCATGAACCAACCCGTTTCCCGTTCGACCTGGACCAATCGCTGGGCCTTCATTCTCGTCACTATCGGTTCCGCGGTGGGGTTGGGAAACATCTGGAAGTTTTCTTATCTGGTGGGAGCGAAAGGGGGTAGCGCGTTCGTGCTGGTGTACTTGTGCTGCGTGGCGCTGATCGGTTTGCCGCTGTTGATGGCGGAAATCCTGATCGGCAGGCGCGGACGGGGAAATCCGGTGGCGGCGATGCTGAACACGGCGGAGGAAACCGGCAATTCGTCGTGGTGGGCGCTGCTGGGATGGGTGGGGATGCTCGGCGCGCTGGTGATTCTGTCGTACTACAGTGTGGTTGCCGGCTGGATCGCGGATTATCTCTACCAGGCGGCCATCGGGGTGCGGGTGGAAACGGCTGCTGCGGCGGCGCAGGCTTTCGCCGATCTGGAGCGCGATCCGCTGCGGATGGGGTTCTGGCACACCGTCTTCCTGGCGCTTTCCGTGGGCGTGACGGCGCGCGGCGTGGTGGCGGGCATCGAGGTCGCCAACAAGATCATGATGCCGTCGCTGTTCCTGATTCTCGTGTTGCTCACCGTGTGGGGCGCGGTGGCGGGCGATATGCCGGCGGCGCTGCATTTCATGTACGACTTCAAGATCAAGGCGCTGACGCCCGGCGTCGTCCTCAGCGCGATGGGGCAGGCTTTCTTTTCGCTGAGCCTGGGAATGGGGGCGATCATGACGTATGGCTCCTATCTCGACAAGGAGGCCCGCATCGGCTATGTGAGCCTCTGGGTGGCGGTGGCCGGTTCGCTGGTCGGATTGCTGTCGGGGATGGCCATTTTTTCGCTGACTTTCGGTTACGGGCTGGACCCTTCCGTCGGACCGGAACTGATCCTGCAAGCCCTGCCGCTCGCTTTCGCCCACATGCCCGGCGGTCAACTGGTGGCCGTGCTCTTTTTCGTTTTCGTACTGTTCGCGGCCTGGACATCGGCTATTTCACTGCTCGAGCCTTTCGTTTCCTGGCTCACCGAGCGTTACGGCATTCACCGCGCCAAGGCGGCATGGGGCACGGGCGTGCCGGTCTGGCTGCTGGGGCTGGCGGTCTGCATGTCGTTCAGCCGCTGGTCGGATTTCACGATGTTCGGACGCAACCTGTTCGATGCGCTGGATCAATGCGCCACCAACGTCATGATGCCGCTCTCGGGCCTCGCTATTGCCATTTACGTGGGCTGGATGATGGGCCGCGCGCCCGTCCGGGACGAGATGAAGCTGGGCGTGCGCGCTTTCCCGCTGTGGTTCAACGTGCTGCGCTATGTCGTGCCGGTCGGCATCGTGTTGGTGTTTTTCCACGTACTGGGCCTGCTGGACTGGTTGAAGTGAATGCGGCGAACCTGACGACGTGAAGGAACAATGTACTGCGAGTGGAAGAAAAATAAAAAAATAGTGTGGAAAAAATCACGTCATGTGATATAATGCAAACGCATTTTGTGTTTCCGTCATGACATGTGTTTCCGTCATGACATGTGTTTCCGTCATGACATGTGTTTCCGTCATGACATGTGTTTCCGTCATGACATGTGTTTCCGTCATGACATGTGTTTCCG
>JAISCE010000008.1 GCA_031265765.1 Azoarcus sp. | reverse complement strand
AAATACAAGAAATGCTGCGGCGCCTGAATGCGAGGACGTTCCGAGCGCGAAACGCTACGCCGGATTCATGACCCTCACCGTCATTGCGAGGCGCGCAGTCCGAGCTTTCGACGCGTGTCATGCGTTATGCGCATTCGTTTGCTAACGTGCTCTGGCAACAATAGTCGAGTAGCGCGGCAACAATAAGGGGTCAATGTCATTTCAACAATAAGGGGTCAATGTCATTTGGTTTTTCTCCTTGCTGTGTTTGCATGAAAATCCCCCTGTTAAAAAATTCCAAATGACTCCGCTCCATTTTTGCTTGAATTCCTTGATCCGTAGGTCGGGCAACCTTGCCCGACATCGGGCCGTCGAATACGCGCCTTCGTTTGATCAACCGCCCCTGTCGGGCAAGTAGGCCCAACCTACGGGTCTGTACTTCGCTTTGTTACCTCCACTGCCGTGCGGTGGAAATACTTGTGGCCCAAGTCTAGCCTTGACAAGGGGAGGACAGGAAGGGTTTGCAGCGGTGAAATTGGCTTTTTCGTATGATTTACCGCCCCAATCCCCCCCAATCCCCCCTCATTCCTCCTCCCCTTGTCAGTGAGAAATGTGGGCAGACGAGCATTTTTTCCATATCATACGGCTTCATGTGATTGCCCCGATTTCCCCGCTGAAGAGTCGGGGTTCAAACCAAAGTTGATCGATGATGAAACTTGAAAACCCGATTACCGTTTTCCCAATGAACCGCGCGGGGCTTTTCGCCGCCGTCCTGTGCCTTTCGCCCCTTCCCGCCTTCGCGGGCGAGCCGCCGATCGAATCCCCGCGCGGCGGCTGGAACCACGGCGGCTTAACCGATGGGAGCGCGGAGCGCGCCGTCGCCTATCCCTACAACTTGATCGACCGCGGCGTGCAGCGGGGGCGCACCCTGATCCGCGGGCGCCTGGACGAGCGCCTGCGCGCTGGAAAAGCCGGCGGGGCAGAGAGGCGCCAGCCGCCCACGCTGGTGGTCAACGGCAACCCGATGCCGCTCTACAGCGGCACTTCCGGCGAGTTCGCCCGCCCCTACGCCTTCGGCCCCGGCTCGAACAGCGTCGAGATCGTGGATTCCGCGGGCGAATCGGCGCAGCGCCTGCAATTCTACGAAGCCAATCCCGCGCGCCCGCGCGCCCAGTTGCGCGCCATCCTGTCGTGGGACGACGACCAGGCCGAAGTCGACCTGCACGTGCTCGCCCCCGGTGGCCAGCACGTCACCTGGTCCAGCCCGCTCCTCGAAGGGGGCGGCGGTGGCATGGACGTCGACAGTGTCGACGGCGCGGGGCCGGAAATCTTTTCCGTGACCGCGCCGCTGCGTGGCCCCTACCTGTTCTACGTCAATTACTGGGGCAACTTCGGCGCTTCCGGCTATCATTTCGACGAAGAAACCCGGCAAAAGCCGATCATCACCTGCCGTATCACGTTGGTCCTGCACGAAAATACACCCGACGAACGCCGCGAAAGTTTCGTCGTGCCGCTGCGCAAGATCGGCGATCTCACCCACATCCGCACCTTGATCTTTTGAATCGGGATTTGCCATGAACGTCCGGAAACCACTGCCGATTTTCTCGATCCACATCCTCATCCTCCTCGCGCTCTCGTCCGGCCCGACATGGGCCGAGTTGGAAACGCCTATCGCCGGCTGGCGGTCCGGCAACCCCGACGCGCCCTATACGCAATCGGTGCACTACCCCGCCGTGACGCCCGGCATCGACGCCGACACACCGGAGGGCAGCCAGATCCGCGGCCGCATCCGCAGTCGGGACAAGCCGACCGCGATCCTGATCGTCAACGGCAACGCCATGCCGATGCGGCTCGATGGCAGCGGCGCTTTCGCCCGCCCGTACAGCTTCGGCGCCGGCTCCAACGGCGTCGAAGTGCAAAGCGGCGACGAGCGACTGCGCGCCCAGTTCTACCAGAGCGCGGCCGGACAGCCCGAGGCGCGGCTGCGCATCGTGCTCAGTTGGGATACCGACGCCACCGACCTCGACCTGCACGTCGTCACCCCGGGCGGCCGGCACGCCTGGTACGGCGAGCGCGTCATCGCCGGCGGCGCGATCGACATTGACGTCACCACCGGCTACGGTCCGGAAATCTTTGCCTCGCCCGCGCCGGAAAAGGGCCTGTACCAGGTCTACGTCAATTACTACGGCAACGGCAGCGACGCCGGCGACCTCACGATCGCCCGCCTGGCCGTCATCAGCAACGAAGGCACGGTGAACGAAAAACGACAGGAATTCACCCTGCCGATGCGCTTCGCCGGAGAACTCGTCCTGGCCCGGCAGTTCATGTATCCGTGAAAGAGATGGTTCGGCGGGCCTGGTAATGAACCCCCAACCGCAATTGGCGACCCGCGGCCCCCCGCGCAGATCCGTACCGTGCGGAACTACCGCATACGGCTCCTGCCTTGGGTCGTGACGTGAAGCCGCTCCTCCGGGTAGGGGTGTACCAGTCGGGGATTGGGCACGTAATGGCGAGTGAGTCTGTTGAACCTTTCCCAGGGCACGCGATGACGCTGGCTGCGTCGCATCAAGGCATGCCGCCATGCGCGACAGACTTCATGATGACCGGATGCTCGGGAACTGGGAACGCCACGAGAAAGTGCATTACGCTCGAGCAAACGGAGTTAGGAAGGCCATCGAAGTTCTGTGGCTATCCCCGAGTTCTACCGACCGTAATTCTGTTTCATAGTGTGAAAATGAAATCGGTGCGATTTATCAAGCAGAATTTGCCGAGTTATCGCGGCGCGCTTCATACGCTCCTTCCCTCCACCCCTTCCGCCAGTGTTATAGCCGATGTAAAACTGCCCCAGGTTGCCGGAATAAAACTGACCCAGTTGATGGAAGATGGCAGTTTTTGGGCTGCACATCATGTTGACACAGGAGCAATCAGTGGAACTGAGGGTACTGGCGAAACGAGGTGCGGGGATACGCGAGATTGCACGACAGTTGGGGCATTCACGTAACACAGTCAGGCGTTACCTGCGCGACGAACAAGCGCAACGTTCTGGGCCGCGAGCGGCGAGGCCGACCAAGCTGGGGAGCCACAAGGCGTATGTGTTGGAGCGCATCGCTGCGGCGCGACCGCATTGGATACCGGCCACGGTATTGCTGCGAGAGCTACGCGAACGTGGTTACGAAGGCGGAATCACGCAATTGAAAGAATTCGTGGCGAATCACAAACAAAGCAGCAAAGCCGAGCCGGTGGTGCGCTTCGAGACCGAGCCGGGCAAGTAGATGCAAGCCGACTTCACGGTCATCCGTCGCGGTCGTGCTCCGCTGCTGGCGCTGGTGGCCACGTTGGGGTGGAGCCGTGCCAGTTTCGTGCGTTTCAGCACGCGAGAAGACGCCGGTACGTTGTGCGCCGGGCAGTAGTGTCTGAAATTTCGTGTTTAGGGCATAAACTGTCTCTGAACACGAAATTCATGACAGGCCCAGTGCGTGAAGGACAGGGTGCCGAAATCGGCCCTGCCCACGCCGAGACCGCCGCCGAACGCTTCCGACGAGGTTTGGGTGATGAGGTAACTGAAACCGAGTACGCCGATCCAGCCTTTGTGCGAGGCGTCCTGGCTTTCGCCGGCGATGCCCTCGAATTTGACGAAAATATCCTGCATGATTTCTCCCGCCGGTTTGTGAAGGCCGATGTCCGGCAATCATGTCTTGATGCCTGCCGCAGTGCAAAGCATTCGGAATTGACAGGAAAACGGCGGCAGGTGGAGGCGCTGGCCGCCTCGCGGCTTGTCGCCGGCGTCGCGTTGGCGACGATGGATCGAAAAGAAAGAAGGGAATGCCGGTGACGGTCGCATCATGAAAAAGCCGCCCGTGAAGGCGGCTTTTTCATGATGCGACCGTTGATGTGGCAATGCTTCCGGATCAGCGTCCCGAGCGCATGGCCTCGAAAAACTCGGCGTTGCTCTTGGTAGCGCGCACCTTGTCGAGCAGGAATTCCATCGCGTCGATTTCGTCCATGCCGTAGAGGAGTTTTCTCAGTATCCACACCTTTTGCAGGATGTCCGGCTTCATCAACAGTTCTTCGCGGCGGGTGCCGGAGCGGTTGACGTTGATCGCCGGATAGACCCGCTTCTCCGCCATGCGGCGGTCGAGATGCAGTTCCATGTTGCCGGTGCCCTTGAACTCCTCGTAGATGACGTCGTCCATGCGGCTGCCAGTGTCGATCAGCGTGGTGGCAAGGATGGTGAGTGAGCCGCCTTCTTCGATGTTGCGCGCCGCGCCGAAGAAACGCTTGGGTTTTTGCAGGGCGTTGGCATCCACGCCGCCGGTGAGCACCTTGCCGGAGGCCGGCACCACGATGTTGTAGGCGCGCGCCAGGCGGGTGAGCGAATCGAGCAGAATGACGACATCCTTTTTGTGCTCGGTCAGGCGCTTGGCTTTTTCGATCACCATTTCCGCCACCTGCGTATGGCGAAGCGGCGGTTCGTCGAAGGTGGACGCCACGACTTCGCCCTTCACCGAACGTTGCATTTCGGTGACTTCTTCCGGACGTTCGTCGATCAGCAGCACGATGAGTTCGACATCGGGATGGTTGGCGGTGATCGCGTGCGCGATGTGTTGCAGCATCACGGTCTTGCCGCTCTTGGGCGGAGAGACGATCAGGCCGCGCTGGCCCTTGCCGATGGGCGCGATCATGTCGATGATGCGGCTGGTGACGTTTTCTTCGCCGCGAATCTCGCGTTCGAGCCGCAGGCACTCGTCGGGGTGCAACGGGGTGAGGTTCTCGAACAGGATTTTGTTCTTGCATTCTTCCGGCGGACGGCCGTTGATCTTGTCGAACTTGGTGAGCGCAAGGTAACGCTCGCCGTCCTTCGGGAAGCGGATCTCGCCCTCGATGTTGTCGCCGGTGCGCAGGTTGAAACGCCGTATCTGCGAGGGCGAAACATAGATGTCGTCGGTGCCCGCCAGATAGGAGGTGTCCGGCGAACGCAGGAAGCCGAAGCCGTCGGGCAGGACTTCCAGCGCGCCGTAGCCGCAGATCGGCTCACCCTTGCGGGCGCGGTTCTTGAGCAGGGCAAAGACCAGTTCCTGCTTTCGCAGCCGGTTGGCGCCTTCGATGTTGTTGGCGACCGCCATTTCCAGCAATTCGCTGACGTGCAGCGCCTTGAGCTCGGAAAGATGCAACGCCGGAACGGTCGAGGCGGAAGAACTCCCTTCGTCGGACGACTCGTCGTAGAGATCGTCGTCGGCAGGAAGGCCAGGATAGGAGGGATTGCCGTCGCGGTGCCGGGGACCCCGGCGGCGGGCGCGCTGGGCGCCGCGAGAACGGGCCGGGACGGTTTCCGGCTTATTGGAGATGGCTGTCAATGAAGGAGGTCAGTTGAGATTTGGGAAGCGCCCCGACCTTGGTGGCAACGAGGTTGCCGTCCTTGAAGATCATCAGCGTCGGAATGCTGCGGATGCCGAATCGGGCGGGTGTTTGCTGGTTCTCGTCGATGTCGAGTTTGGCGATCTTGAGCCGTCCGCCGTAATCCTCGACGATGTCTTCGAGGAGGGGAGCGAACGCTTTGCACGGGCCGCACCAGTCGGCCCAGTAATCAATCAATACCGGGAGCGGAGATTGCAGGACTTCGGCCTCGAAGGTGTCATCGGTTACATGGTGGATATGCTCGCTCATGATGTCTCGCAGGGAGAGATGTTGGAGAACCGCGTAAGGGGGAACGGGGGAAAAATGGGGAAAACTCTAGCATCCGGGAAAGCGACGGAGGCGTGCCGTGACGCACGCTGCGCCGATCCGCGGAATCGGGCGCGGCGTGCGCGCCCGGAAAGGTTTTGCGAAGGTATGCGATACCGCCTCCGCCGTCAACCCGTGATTGCCGTTATTTCGGGTAAAAATTCCGCCGCGCCACATTACGAGCTTCCGCTTCGGGGAGGAGGCTGCACGGGCGGACGCAGCGCCACAACGCCGAGCAGGAAATTCTTTATGAGCATGTCCGACATTTCTTCGGCGCTTTGCCCGCCCGCCAGATCCATACGCAGGCGGATTTTCAGGGTGCAGATGCCTTGCACGCCGGCCCAGAGAACGCGGGCGACGCGCCGGGCTTCGGGTTCGTCGTGTACAAACGGGCGCAGGGCGGTTTCCACGAGGCTGAAAACCCGCCCCAGTTTGTGCCGGTACCACTCGGGCAAGGTTCCGCCCTTTCCCGCGATGTACTCGAAAAGCATGCTCCAGCGCGGGGTTTCGGTTTCGGCGTAGCCGATATAGGCGTGCGCCAGTACGATCAGCGCCTTTTCGGGATCGTTCCGGGCGTTCGGGGGCATGGCCGCTTCGAGGCGGGCATGCAGTTCGTCCAGTGTGCGCCCGTTGACCTGCAAAACCAGATCGTCCAGGTTCTCGAACACCAGATAGAGCGTGCCAGCTGTATAGCCGATGGCGGCAGCCACTTTTCGCGCCGAAAGGCCGCCGCAACCTTCAGCGGCGGCAAGGGATTCCGCCGCATCCAGCGCCATGCGGCGGAGTTCGTCGCGACTGTGTTTGCCTCTGCGCGCCAATGCCATCCCCTTCCGATTCGGATGCGGCAGTTTAATAAAAATTTGAACGCCGTTCAATTTCGTGTTACATTCCAATCTGAACGATGTTCAATTTTGCCGAAAGTTTAAATTTTGCCGAAAATTTGCCTTGAATGGGCGATTTTCACGTCACGACAGTTTTGCGGGCTGAAATTGAACGGTGTTTATGTTGTAACAAAAAGACAGTCATTGTCTTCCCTGCCCAATCTGTCGGAACTGGGGCCGCATTCGGGCTTCTACAATATAGGCCGCCGTTCGGAAACCTTTTTTACAAGGCGAACATGAGCAGAAACATTTATCGCATCGGCATCGATATCGGTTCGACGACCGTCAAGGTCGTCGTGTTGGACGGGCAGGCGGATCTGGTATTCAAGTCATACGTCCGCCACTTCTCCGAAGTGCGCGAAACCGCGCTGCGCTCCATCGAGGCGATTGCGGGGAGCGGCGCACTGCCGCCGTCGTGCGAGGTTTCCGTGGTGCTCACGGGCTCCGGCGGCGTGAGCGTGGCCGAGTTTCTCGGCCTGCCCTTCGTCCAGGAAGTCATCGCTTGCGCCAAGACGATCGAAGTCCGCGCGCCGCAAACGGATGTGGCCATCGAACTCGGGGGCGAGGACGCCAAGATCACCTTCTTCACCAATGGCGTCGAGCAGCGCATGAACGGCTCCTGCGCCGGGGGAACGGGAGCGTTCATCGACCAGATGGCGGTCTTGTTGCAAACCGATGCGCCGGGGCTGAACGATCTGGCGGGCCGGGCCAGGAATCTTTACCCGATCGCCGCGCGTTGCGGCGTGTTCGCCAAGAGCGATGTGCAGCCGCTGCTCAACGAAGGCGTGTCGCGCGAGGACATCGCGCTTTCGGTGCTCCAGGCGGTGGTGCTCCAGACGATAGGCAGCCTGGCCTGCGGGCGCAAGATCCGCGGCAGCATCGCCTTTTTGGGCGGGCCGCTCAATTTTTTGCCGGAACTGAAAAAACGCTTCATCGAAACGCTTGCCGTCAAACCGGAAAATCTGGTGGCAACCGAGGATAGCGAGCTTTTCGTCGCCATCGGCGCGGCGCTGCACGGCCGCGCCAGGGATGCGAGGCCGTTTTCCGGAGTGCTGGAAGCCTTCGGAAAGCTGGCGGCCATGTCCGATGCGGGCACGAATACCTTGCGCCCGTTTTTCCTCGACGATGAGGAGCGCCGCGCTTTTTACGCCCGGCACGGGAAAGCGCGGGTCGAGCGCGGCGACCTCGAAAGCTATCGCGGCCCGGTCTTCCTCGGCATCGACGGCGGTTCAACCACGACCAAGGCGGCGTTGATCGGGGCGGACGGCGAACTGCTCCATACCCATTACGGCAGCAACGAAGGCAATCCGGTCAGGATCGTGGGCGGCATCCTCTCGGACGTTTACGCCAGGCTGCCGGAGGGCGCGTACATTGCCGCGTCGTCGGTGACGGGCTACGGCGAGGCGTTGATCCGCGAAGCCTTCAAGCTCGATTACTCGGAAGTGGAAACCATCGCGCATTACAAGGCGGCGGAATACTTCCTGCCCGGCGTCGATTTCATTCTCGACATCGGCGGGCAGGACATGAAGTGCCTGCGGATCAAGGATGGGGCGATCGACAATATTCTCCTGAACGAAGCCTGCTCCTCGGGTTGCGGTTCGTTCATCGAGACTTTCGCGCAATCGGTGCAGATGCCGATCGCCGAATTCGCCCGCGAGGCGCTGGATTCGCGGATGCCCTCGGATCTCGGCTCGCGCTGCACCGTGTTCATGAATTCCAGCGTCAAGCAGGCGCAGAAGGAAGGCGCTTCGGTGGCCGATATTTCGGCGGGCCTGTCTTATGCCGTCATCAAGAACGCCCTGATAAAAGTCATCAAGCTCAAAAATCCGGAAGATCTCGGGCGGAAAATCATCGTGCAGGGCGGCACTTTCTACAACGATTCGGTACTGCGCGCTTTCGAGCTGATTGCCGGGCGCGAGGCGGTGCGCCCCGACATCGCCGGGCTGATGGGCGCTTTCGGCTCGGCGCTGATTGCAAAAGAACGCTGGCAGGGGAAAGGCGATTCCAGTTCGATGCTGCAAGCCGATGCGCTCCGGGATTTCGCCGTCAGGCACGCGATGGTGCGCTGCGGCCTTTGCGCCAATACCTGCGCCATGACCCTCAACCGTTTCTCGGACGGGCGCAAATTCATTTCCGGCAATCGCTGCGAGCGCGGCGCGGGCAAGCAAAAGGCAGTAAATGAATTGCCCGATCTCTATGCCTGGAAATACGAGCGCGTCTTCGGTTACGAGCCGGAAAAAAACGCGCCGCGCGGCGTCATCGGCGTGCCCCGCGCGCTCAACATGTATGAGAATTACCCGCTCTGGTTTACCTTCCTGACCGAACTGGGCTTTGAGGTGCGGCTTTCCGCGCCGTCTTCCCGGTCCTTGCTGGAGCAAGGGCTGGATACCCTGCCGTCGGACACGGTGTGCTATCCGGCCAAACTCGTCCATGGGCACATTGTCGATCTCATCAAGCAGGGCGTCAAAAGCATTTTTTACCCCTGCATCCCTTTCGAGCAAAAGGAATTCGACGACAGCGACAATCATTTCAACTGCCCTGTCGTCACGTCCTATCCGGAATTGATCCGCAACAATATCGATTGCCTGAAAGAGAACGACGTTCTCATGATCCAGCCGTTTTTATCGCTGGAAAACGAAAAAAAGCTCGGCAAGCAGTTGATGCGCGTTTTCCCGCAGATCGCGCCCGCCGAAATCCGCCGCGCGCTCTCGGCTGCCTGGGCCGCGCAGGAACGCATGAAAGCCGATGTCGCGCGCCGGGGCGAAGCCGTGCTCGACTACCTGAAAGAAACCGGCAAGCATGGCATCATCCTCGCCGGACGGCCTTATCACATCGACCCGGAAGTCCACCACGGCATTCCGCAACTCATCACCTCTCTCGGCATGGCCGTACTGACCGAGGATTCCGTGGCGCACCTGGGCCGGCTCGCCTCGCCACTGGCCGTGGTCGACCAATGGACCTACCATTCGCGCCTCTATCGCGCCGCGTCGCTGGCCGCACAGGAGCGCGGCCTCGACGTGATCCAGTTGAATTCCTTCGGTTGCGGGCTGGACTCCATTGCCGTCGATCAGGTGCAGGCCATCCTCGCCCAGCGCGGCAAGATTTATACCGGCCTCAAAATCGACGAAGGCAGCAATCTGGGCGCGGCGCGCATCCGCATTCGCTCGCTCAAGGCGGCCCTGATGGAACGGGATGGCCGGCCCGGCGCGCAAGTCATCCATTTCCATCCGCCGCAAAAAGCCCGGCGCGTCTCCTTCACCAGGGAAATGCGCGGCGATTACACTATTCTCGCGCCGCAGATGTCGCCGATGCACTTCCAGTTCATGGGAGATGCTTTCAAGGCTTGCGGCTATCGCCTGGAAGTGCTGGAAGACGTTTCTCCGGACGCAATCGACCATGGCTTGCGTTTCGTCAATAACGATGCCTGCTTTCCGTCGATCATCGTCGTCGGGCAACTCATCGAGGCATTGAAATCCGGCAAATACGATCCGGCCAAAACGGCGGTCATGATTGCGCAGACGGGCGGCGGTTGCCGCGCCACCAACTATATCGGCTATTTGAGAAAGGCGCTTCACGATAGCGGCTTTGCCGGTGTGCCGGTCGTCTCGCTCAACACCGTCGGTATGGAAAAGAGCGACGGCTTCAAATTGAGCCTGCCGCTGCTCCACCGCATCATGATGAGCGTCGTTTATGGCGACCTGTTGATGCAGGCGCTTTTCCGTACCCGGCCTTACGAAAAAGAAACGGGTACGGCCAACGCCCTGTACGAAACCTGGGTCGCGCGCTGCAAGCAGGCCGTGGCGGAAGGGAATTTCAGGCGCTTCCGCAAGAACATCCACGGCATCGTGCAGGATTTCGATGCCCTGCCCCTGACTGCCGCCGTCAAGCCCCGCATCGGGCTGGTGGGCGAAATCCTCGTCAAGTTCAATCCCGGCGCCAATAACGACATCGTACAGATCATCGAGCGGGAAGGCGGCGAGGCCGTCATGCCGGGACTGATGGATTTCCTGCTGTACTGCGCCTACGACTACGATTTCAACCATCGCTATCTCTCGCGCAGCCGGTTCGCCGCCCTGGCGGGCAACGCCGCCATCAAGGCGATGGATTACTATCGCCGCGACATGAGAAAGGCGCTGGCCGCAAGCGAACGTTTCGTCCCGCCGCCGACCATCGACCGGCTTGCCTACGGCGCGGCGCCTTTCCTGTCGCGCGGCAACCAGACCGGGGAAGGCTGGTTCCTGACCGCCGAAATGGTCGAACTGATCGAACAGGGCGCGCCCAATATCGTCTGCATGCAGCCCTTCGCCTGCATGCCGAACCACATCACCGGCAAGGGCGTCATCAAGGCGCTGAAGGATCATTATCCGAACGTCAACATCACCGCCATCGACTACGATCCCGGCGCTTCGGAGGTGAACCAGTTGAACCGCATCAAGCTGATGCTCTCGGTGGCGTTCAAGAACATGGGGCGGGAAGACGAGGAAGAAAGCTTCAACCGTTACGCATGACGATGCCGCGCCGCCAACCCGCCGCCGGATTCACGTCACCGGCAGCGCCGTATTGTCCACGACCCGCCGCAGTACGAAACTCGTGTGTACGCCGGACACTCCGTCGATGCGGGTAATGTGCTGCAACAGCAGATCCTGGTAGGCGTCCATGTCCGCAACCACGATCTTGAGCTGGTAGTCGGCGGACTGACCGGTTATCAGCAGGCATTCGAGCACGGCGTCGATCCGGGCGATTTCGGCCTCGAAGTGCGCGAAACGCTCCGGGGTATGGCTGTCCATCGAGATGTGGAGCAGCGCCGTCAGCGACAGACCGAGGCGGCGGGCGTCGAGGAGCGCGCGGTAACCGGCGATGAGTCCGGATTCTTCCAGCGCGCGCACGCGGCGCAAGCAGGCCGAGGGCGAAAGGCTCACGCGGTCGGCGAGCGCCTGGTTGCTGATGCGCCCTTCCCGTTGCAGCAGATCGAGTATCTGGCGGTCGTAGCGGTCGAGTTCCATGCAAGCTCCGCAGTAAAAGACAGATTATTTCCCTGGAAAGCAGTTTAACGAAACAATCGTTCATTACATACCCGAATCTGCCCAGATATTGCAATCGTCTGCCGCGACAAATGCGTAAGATGAACAGCCATCCCCGAATATCGGCGACGCCAGAGGAACCCGATCCATGATGCTCTCCAACCCCGCCCGCAAATACCGTCCTTTTCCGCCCGTCCGCCTCGCCAGCCGGCAATGGCCGGATCGCGCCATCGACCGCGCGCCGGTCTGGATGAGCACCGACCTGCGCGACGGCAACCAGGCATTGTTCGAGCCCATGGATGTGGAGCGCAAGATGCGCATGTTCCGCGCCCTGTGCGCCATCGGCTTCAAGGAAATCGAAGTCGGTTTTCCCGCCGCCTCGCAGACCGAGTTCGATTTCGTGCGCCGCCTCATCGAAGGCGGTCACATTCCGCCCGATGTCACGATCGAAGTGCTCACGCAGGCGCGCGACGAAATCATCGTTCGCACGCTGGAGGCGCTCAGGGGTGCGCGCCGCGCCATCGTCCACGTTTACAACGCCACTTCGCCCACGTTCCGCGAGGTCGTGTTCGGCATGACGCAGGCCGAAATCGTTACGCTCGCCGCCACGGCGGTCTCCCGCATCCGCCAGTTGGCCGAGACCCTGCCCGGCGCCGAAATCGTGCTCGAATACAGCCCGGAAACTTTCTCCGCCACCGAACTGGCATTTGCCCGCGAGGTGTGCGATGTCGTCACCGCGACATGGGAGGCCACGCCCAGCAACAAAGTCATCATCAACCTGCCCGCCACCGTCGAGCTTGCCACACCCAACAACTATGCCGACCAGATCGAGTGGATGCATCGCCATCTCGCCCGCCGGGACAGCATCGTCCTGTCGCTCCATCCCCACAACGACCGCGGCACGGGCATCGCCGCCGCCGAACTGGGCCTTATGGCCGGGGCTGACCGCATCGAAGGCTGCCTGTTCGGCAACGGCGAGCGCACCGGCAACGTCGACCTCGTCACGCTCGCGCTCAACCTCTATACCCAGGGCATTTCGCCGGGACTCGATTTCTCGGACATCGACTCGGTGGCGCGCACCTTCGAGCAATGCACGGGCCTGCCGATCCATCCTCGCCATCCCTACGCGGGCGACCTCGTTTTCACCGCCTTTTCCGGCTCGCACCAGGACGCCATCAAAAAAGGCTTCGCCGCGCAGCGGCCCGATGCCCCATGGACGTTGCCTTACCTGGCCATCGACCCCGCCGACATCGGACGCAACTACGATTCGGTGATCCGGGTCAACAGCCAATCGGGCAAGGGCGGCATCGCCTGGCTGCTGCAAACCCGCTATGGCATCTCCATGCCCCGCCGAATGCAAGTGGAATTTGCGCGCGAAGTGCAGCGCGAAACCGAAACCAGCGGCGAGATGAGCGCCGAGGCGATCTGGCAACTCTTTTCCCGCGCCTATTTCGATCCGCGGACGCCGGTGGTCTACATCGAACATCATCTGCGCGAACAGGGCAACCAGCAGGGGATCGAGTTGACCGTCGACATCGACGGCCAGCGCCGCATCCTCGCCGGGCAGGGCAACGGCCCTATCGACGCCGCCGTGCATGCCTTGCGCCAGGCCGGTATCGCCGTGCAGGTGCGCAGCTTCGAGGAACAATCCATCAGCGCCAGCCTCGACGGCGGCGAAGCCCGCGCCTGCGCTTTCCTCGAACTCGCGGGCACGGACGGCGGCAGCGGACGCTATGGCGCCGGCATTGATGAAAACATCGTCACCGCTTCGATACGCGCCCTGGTGAGCGGCGTCAACCGACTTGGCGAAGAAGCGCGCGTCACGCGGATCGCATGAGGCCAGCAGGGCGAGGCGGCATGTGTCTTCCTTGACATCCGGGAGTGATTACTATCCCGGTACAAGCTTTTCCGAGAACCGACCGCAAGGAAAACATCATGCCCGCCGACTACGACGTTATCGGAATCGAGCACGCCCGTCCCATCAAACTCTGGACGCAGGGCGTGCCGCTGGAAGCCGATGCCCGGCAACAGTTGATCGACACTGCGAAAATGCCGTTCATTTTCCGCCATCTGGCGGTGATGCCGGACGTGCATCTGGGAAAAGGCTCGACCATCGGCAGCGTGATCCCCACCAGAGGGGCGATCATTCCGGCGGCAGTCGGGGTCGATATCGGCTGCGGCATGATGGCCGTTCGCACTACGCTTTCCGCCAGCGACTTGCCGGATAATTTGCACGGCCTGCGCACGGCGATCGAACGTTCCGTGCCGCATGGATTCGAGCCGAAGCGCGGCGGGCGCGATCCCGGTTCGTGGGGCAAACCGCCCGAATCCGTCGATCAGGCGTGGACGAAGCTTTTGCCGGAATTCGAGCGGATCACAACCAAATACCCGGCGCTCGCCAAAACCAATAACCGCAACCATCTGGGTACCCTGGGGACAGGCAATCATTTCATCGAGGTCTGCCTCGATGGAAAGGATTGCGTCTGGTTCATGCTGCACTCCGGTTCGCGCGGCGTCGGCAATGCGATCGGAAGGCTTTTCATCGAAATGGCGCAAAGGGACATGGAGAGGTATTTCATTCATTTGCCCAACCGCGATCTTGCCTATTTTCCGGAAGGCAGCGAGCATTTCGACGATTACATCCAGGCCGTGGGCTGGGCGCAGGATTTCGCACGCAAGAACCGCGACGTGATGATGGCGAATTTGATCGCCGCCGTGCGTACAGTGATCGGAAAACCTTTTTCCGCCGATGTGGAAGCGGTGAATTGCCACCACAATTACGTGCAGCGCGAAACCCATTTCGGCGAAAAAGTGTTCGTGACCCGCAAGGGCGCGGTATCGGCGAAAAAGGACGAACTCGGCATCATCCCCGGTTCGATGGGCGCAAAGAGTTATATCGTGCGCGGTCTTGGCAATGAGGAAGCCTTCTGTTCATGCAGCCACGGCGCGGGCCGCGTCATGAGCCGCACCGAAGCCAAACGCCGTTTCACGGTGGAGGATCAGGTGCGCGCCACCGCGCACGTGGAATGCCGCAAGGATGCCAACGTGATCGACGAAATTCCGATGGCGTACAAGGACATCGACGCTGTGATGCATGCGCAGCGGACGCTTGTGGAAATCGTGCATACGCTGCGGCAGGTGGTGTGCGTGAAGGGATGAATGCGCCAGGGGATGCGGACCCGGCTCGCCGATTTCCGACCGCATCCGGGGCCGCCGTCAATCGTTCCGGTTTGGGTCTTGCCCATGGCGGTGCAGCGCCCAGTGCGTGTGTTCGCGCACGAGCGGCGAAGGATCGCCGGCGCGGGCGCGCAGGGCTGCAACGATTTCCGGCGTGGAAGGCGCATTGCCGAGCGCGACCGCGATGTTGCGCAGCCAGCGTTCATGGCCGATACGGCGGATGGGGCCGCCCGCTGTGCGTTCGAGGAATTCCGCTTCGCTCCACGCGAAAAGGCGCGTCAACGGCGCGCGGTCCAGCCCGTGACGGACGGCGAAGTCCGCGATGCGGCTTTGCGGCGCGAAGCGATTCCATGGACAGGCGAGCTGGCAGTCGTCGCAACCATAGATACGGTTGCCGAGCAAGGGGCGCAGGGGCTCGGGAATCGGCCCCGGATGCTCGATGGTCAGGTAGGAGAGACAACGCCGCGCGTCGAGCCGGTAGGGCGCGACGATGGCGCGGGTGGGACAGGCCGCGAGGCAAGCGTTGCAACGCCCGCAATGGCCGGATTCGGCGGCATCCGTCGGCAAGGGCAGGTCGATGAAGATTTCGCCGAGAAAGCAGTAGGAGCCGTCCCGCCCGAGCAACAGGGTGTGTTTGCCGCGCCAGCCCAGTCCGGCGCGTTGCGCAAGCGCCACTTCAAATACAGGAGCGGAATCCGTGAAGACCCGGCACCGGGCGGACACGGCGCGCGCGATGCGCTCGGCCAGCTTTTGCAGGCGCGCGCGCAGGACTTTATGGTAGTCGCGTCCAAGAGCGTAGCGCGAAACATAGGCGAGCGTTTTATCGCCGAGCGCCTCGGCGGCGGGAAAGGCCGAAGCGCCGGGCCAGTAGTCCATGCGCGCGACGATGATCCGTTGCGTGCCGGGAACGAGCGCGGCGGGCCGCGCCCGCTCGGCGGCATGCTGTGTCATATAATGCATGTCGCCATGGCAGCCTGCCGCGAGCCAGCGCCGCAAGCCTTCGCTCGCGCCGGGCAGGTCGGCATCCGTGATGGTAAGCGCCGCGAAACCGAGTTCCGTCGCCCATTGCCGGATGGCGCGGGCCAGCGCGGCCAAATCCGCGTCCGGCGCAACGCCGTTTACAGGGCCGTTCGTATGATCGCTTTCGTTCATTGCTCCGATGATAATGGCCTCGCCGCCAGTGCGCAGCTGGCCGGTGAGATGGCGACGCTGGCCTTGGGCGCGCGGCTTGCCGGGGCGCTGTCGCCAGGGCTGACAATCTGGCTCGAAGGCGATCTGGGAAGCGGTAAAACCACGCTTGCCCGGGGTGTATTGCGCGCCCTGGGACATGCCGGGGCAGTGAAAAGTCCCACATACCCCTTGCTAGAATCTTATGCTGTTTCTAGAATGTCGCTGTATCACTTTGATTTTTATCGTTTGGAGAGTCCCGAAGAATTCCTCGATGCGGGGCTTGACGAATATTTTTCAGGGGCGGGCGTTTGCCTCGTGGAGTGGCCGCGGCAGGCGGCTCCCTATTTGGCGCCGCCCGATATCGTCATTGTTTTTGCAGCGCGGGACGGCGGGCGGGCGGTGACGATCCAGGCAAGGACGGAAGCCGGACGGACATGCGTAAAACGACTCACGGACACGACGGAAGCGGAACGGGCATGCCCGTCCGGTTGAACCGCCGCGCGCTGCTGAAATACGCCGGCGCGACGTTCGTCCTGCTGGCCGGTCCGGTAGCGGGCGCGTTCGCCGCCGATGGCAGCCTGCTGGCCCTGCGGGTGTGGCCCGCCGAGGAATATACCCGCATCACTTTCGAGAGCCGCCACAAGCTGATTTTCAAGCATTTGCTGCTGAAAGACCCCGAGCGCCTCGTGGTGGACATGGAAGGCGTCGATCTCGAAAGCGTGCTGCTCAATCTTTTCGGCAAGGTGCTCGCCGACGATCCGTACATCAAGCTGATCCGCGCCGGGCAGAACCGGCCCGAGGTCGTGCGCCTCGTGGTCGAGTTGAAGGCGGAAATCAATCCGCAAGTCTTTACGATCGATCCGGCCGGCGAATACGGCCACCGGCTGGTGATCGATCTTTACCCGACGGTGCCTGTCGATCCGCTGCTGGCGCTGATCCAGAAATCTTCGCCCATGGACGCGGCGGCGGGCGATGGAACGCCGGATGCCGCAACCGCAACGGCGACGCCGGATGCAACGCCCGCCCCGGCCGGACGCGCCGCCGCCCGCCGCGCCGCGACGCCCGCGAATCGCCCCAAGGCCAGCCGCTTGTTCACGGTGGCGCTCGATCCCGGCCACGGCGGCGAAGACCCCGGCGCGGTCGGGCGGCGCGGCAGCCGCGAGAAAGACGTTACCCTGAGCATCGCGCGCCGCCTCAAGCGCAAAATCGACGAGACGCCGGGCATGCGCGCCATGCTGACGCGCGATGGGGATTATTTCGTGCCGCTGGCGCAGCGGGTGACGCGCGCGCGCCGAGTGCAGGCCGATCTGTTCGTGTCGGTGCATGCCGACGCTTTCGTGAGGCCGGAGGCGCGGGGCAGTTCGGTCTTCGTGCTCTCCGAGAAAGGGGCGTCGAGTTCGGCGGCGCGCTGGCTGGCGCAGCGGGAAAACGGTTCCGACCTGATCGGCGGCGTCAACCTCGCCAAACAGGATAGCCACCTCGCCCGTACCTTGCTCGATCTTTCGCAGGCGGCGACGATCAACGACAGCATCAAACTGGGCCGCGCCGTGCTCGCCGCGCTGGGCGGGATCAATACGCTGCATAAAGGCTCCGTCGAGCAGGCGGGATTCGCCGTGCTGAAAGCGCCGGACATTCCGTCGATCTTGGTCGAGACCGCGTTCATCAGCAATCCCGAAGAAGAAGCGCGCCTCAACGACAATGCTTATCAGGAAAAAATGGCCGATGCCATCCTGCGCGGCATCCGGCGTTATTTCGATGACAATCCGCCGATGCCGCGCGCGCCCGTAGCGCGGGCGGGATAGAAGCGTCCGGGCGCGGGATGACTGCCATGCTAACATCGCCGCTTTCGTGCTTCGCTTCCCACCTTCCCGGCCCTGAATGTCGACCGCGCCCGCTTCCAGCCTGAAAATCTATTTTCGCCTGCTCGGTTATATGCGCCCATTCGTGGTGCAATTCGGCATCAGTATCTTCGGATTCATCGTCTTTGCTTCTTCGCAGCCGATGCTGGCCGTGGTGCTCAAGTATTTCGTCGACGGGCTTGCCGATCCGGAACTGGCCGTGCTGCATGGCGTGCCGCTGCTCGAAGGGCTGGCCCTGATGCACACGGTGCCGCTGGCGATTGTCGCCATCGCCGTCTGGCAAGGGTTTGGCTCTTATCTGAGCAACTACTTTCTCGCCCGCGTTTCGCTCGGACTTGTGCACGACCTGCGGCTGACCTTGTTCGATAAATTGTTGCGTTTACCGAACACTTGGTTCGACAGCCATAACTCCGGGCATTTGATTTCGCGGATCACGTTCGATGTCACCATGGTCACGGGCGCGGCCACCGACGCGATCAAGGTCGTGATCCGCGAAGGACTGACGGTGATCTTCCTTTTCGGCTACCTGCTGTGGATGAACTGGCGGCTGACCATGGTGATGGTGGCGATCCTACCGCTGATCGGGGTGCTGGTCGGCAAGGCCAGCCGCAAGTTTCGCAAGCAGGCCCGGCAGATACAGGAAGCGATGGGCGACGTTACCCATATTGCTTCCGAAACCATCCATGGCTACCGGGTGGTGCGCAGCTTCGGCGGCGAAGCCTACGAGTCGGCGCGCTTCTTGCAAGCCAGTGCCGACAACACGAAAAAACAGTTGCGCATGGTCAAGACCGGCGCGAGCTATACGCCAACCTTGCAACTGGTGACGCACACGGCGATGGCCACGATATTGTTCCTGGTGCTGTGGTTGCGCGGTGACGCGAGCGCGGGCGAACTCGTGGCCTACATCACCGCGGCGGGGCTGCTGCCCAAGCCGATCCGGCAATTGTCGGAAACCAGCGCCACGATCCAGAAAGGCGTTGCCGGAGCCGAAAGCATCTTTTCGCAACTCGACGAGCCGCCCGAACCCGACGGCGGCACCGTGACGCGCGAACGGGTGGCGGGCCATATCGTCGTGCGGGATCTCGTTTTCAATTATCCCGGCCACGAACAGCGGGTGCTCAATGGACTGGATTTCGAGATCGCGCCAGGGCGGATGACGGCGCTGGTGGGCCGCTCCGGCAGCGGCAAATCGACGCTCGCCAGTCTGATTCCGCGCTTTTATCCGCATACGCACGGACAGATATTGATCGACGGTATCGATGTCACCGCTTACACCCTGGGCAACCTGCGTCACCACATCGCCCTCGTCACTCAGCAGGTGACGCTGTTCAACGGTACCGTCGCCGACAACATTGCCTATGGCGAACTGGCCGATGCGCCGCGCGCCGAAGTGGAACGGGTTGCCGAGGCCGCCGGGGCGCGTGAATTCATCGATCGCCTGCCGCAAGGGTTCGACACCGTGATCGGCGAAAACGGCATCACCCTTTCGGGCGGCCAGCGCCAGCGCCTGGCGATTGCGCGAGCCTTGCTCAAGGAAGCGCCCATCCTGATCTTCGACGAAGCGACGTCGGCGCTCGACACCGAAGCCGAGCGCCACATTCAGAATGCGCTCGACCGCCTTTCCCAGGGACGCACGACGCTGGTGATCGCGCATCGCCTGTCGACGATCGAGCGCGCCGACCAAATCCTGGTGATGAATCAGGGCCGCATCGTCGAACGCGGCACCCATGCCGAATTGCTCGCCCTCAATGGGCATTACGCCAATCTGCATGCGATGCAGTTCGGCGACGGGGAAGCCGCGCAGGCCGAAGGGGCTGGCCCGGCTTGAAAACCGGGGTTTCGGCAGGCGCGCGCCCTCCCGAAAGTATTGCCGCCAATTGCTTGCCGCGCGGCAAGTGTCGGCTTCATGCGCAATACCCGCTTCCATGGCGATCACGGGTGTTTCCTTGTCCGGCAATGGAATGCAAGGCAAACCCCTGGATGAGCCAGTCAGACTGACTGTCGGAATGTTTGACACGCCTGTTCCGCCGCTTGATATTTTTCCTTTGTTTTCAATGCAATGAATATATGGCACGCATATTGCTTTGATAGGTCTGACTTTTTGGCGGGCGCACTGGGTTGTGTTTTCCCCGCCAATGGTGAAGTTCCCCCTTTCATCCCGTAGCGCGCCGGTTCCGGCGTCTACGGGGTGCGTTTATTCCATCTCGCAGTTGCGCGTGGATTGCGGATACCATCCGTGTAAACTCGATGGCCCGGTTTGTTTTTCCGGTTTTCGCTTCCGCCGATTTGCGATGCCCGTTTCCCGTGCGCGCCCGATCCTTTCGCTGCCCTGCCTGTGTTTTGCGGCGGGCGCGGCTTGGCTGCTGGTGCGGACGAAAAAGGCCGCGATGCCAATGCCGCCGCGCCGCCGCAACCGGAGGCTTGAGGGCATCCGATGTTTTTTGCGTAGATTTGTCCGCACCCGCGATGTGAAGCGATCCTGCGGGCAGGTCTGTCCCGCTTCTCCTGCACGGGGCGATTGGCTATAATCCAACGGTTTTTCCAGGTTTTCGTCCTGAATGGGACAAAGGAAGGGATCATGAGCGATCAGAAGGTGGATAACGAGCGCCGCGCGCTCATACTGGCGACGTCCGCCGCGGGCGGCGCGGTCGTGGCGGCGGCGGCGGTGCCGTTCGTCGCCAGCCTGGCCCCGTCGGAACGCGCGAAAGCCGCTGGCGCGCCGGTGGTGGCGGATATCGGCAGGCTCGCTCCTGGCGAAAAAATGGTCGTGAAATGGCGCGGCAAGCCGGTGTGGATCCTGCGCCGCACGCCGGAGATGCTTGCTTCGCTTGAAAAAGTGGCCAACAGAGTGAGCGATCCCGCCTCGGAGAAGTCCGAGCAGCCCGGTTACGCCAAGAACGCGGCGCGCGCGGTCAAAGACGAATACCTCGTCGTCGTCGGTATCTGCACCCACCTGGGCTGTTCGCCATCCGACAAGATTAGGCCCGGTAACGCGGAAGGCATGCCAGCCGACTGGCAAGGCGGTTTCTTCTGCCCCTGTCACGGATCGCAGTTCGATCTGGCTGGAAGAGTGTTCAAGGCCATGCCGGCGCCGACCAATCTTGAAATCCCGCCCCACACTTATCTGTCGGACACTTCCATCCTCATTGGCGAAGATCCCAAGGGGGCATAAGCATGGCTGCAAATACTCATTACGAAAAATACCGCTCGAACGGCACGCTCCTGGGCAACGCACTGGAATGGGTGGATGCCCGCTTCCCGGCGACTTCGCTGTGGAAAGCGCATCTGTCCGAGTACTACGCGCCCAAGAACTTCAATTTCTGGTATTTCTTCGGGTCGCTCGCGATCGTGGTGCTGGTCATCCAGGTCGTGACCGGCATCTTCCTGACCATGAACTACAAGCCCGACGGCACGCTCAATGCCGCAGGCATTCCAGGGGCCTTCGCCAGCGTCGAATACATCATGCGTGAAGTCCCGGGCGGCAGATTCATCCGCTACTTCCATTCGACCGGGGCTTCGGCGTTCTTCATCGTCGTGTATCTGCACATGTTCCGGGGGATGCTCTACGGATCGTACCGCAAGCCGCGCGAACTGATCTGGATCTTCGGCGTCCTGATCTTCCTGTGCCTGATGGCGGAAGCCTTCATGGGCTATTTGCTGCCGTGGGGACAAATGTCCTATTGGGGCGCGCAGGTAATCATCAACCTGTTCTCGGCGATTCCCTTCGTCGGCCCCGATCTCTCGCTGCTCATACGGGGCGATTACGTGGTGTCGGACGTGACGCTGAACCGCTTCTTCGCGCTCCACGTCATCGCCGTACCGCTGGTGCTGATCGGCCTGGTCGTCGCGCACATACTGGCGCTGCATGAAATCGGCTCGAACAATCCCGACGGCGTCGAGATCAAGAAGTTCAAGGACGAGAAGGGCGTCCCGCTCGATGGCATTCCCTTCCATCCGTATTACACGATCGCGCACGATCTTCCCGCCACGGTCATCTTCCTGTTCTTTTTCTGCGCGGTCGTCTTCTTCGCGCCCGAAGGCGGCGGGTACTTCCTGGAGTACAACAATTTCCTGCCCGCCGATCCGATGAAGACGCCGGAACACATCGCGCCGGTCTGGTACTTCACGCCGTTCTACTCGATGCTGCGGGCGATGGTGTGGAATTTCTTCTGGCTCGACGCCAAGCTCTGGGGCGTGATCGCCATGGGCGGCGGCGTGGTGATCCTGGCCTTCCTGCCCTGGCTCGATCGCAGCCCGGCGAAATCCATCCGCTATCGCGGCCCGATCTTCAAGACCCTGCTCGGCATTTTCGTGTTCGGGTTCCTGATCCTCGGTTTCCTGGGAATGAAAGCGCCGGGTTATCTTTTCTTCGGCCAAGGCTGGCTGTCCGGCGATGTCATTGCCCAGATTTTCACCGTCTACTACTTCCTCTTCTTCCTGACCATGCCGTACTGGTCGAAGATCGACAAATGCAAGCCGGTTCCGGAAAGGGTGACGTTCAAATGAAGAAAACGAGTGCAATCCAGTTCCTCAAGCGTCTCGCCGTCACCGCCCTGTTCGCGCCGGTCGCGGCGTTCGCCGCCGGGGGCGTGCATCTGGAGAAGGTGCCGGTCAGTACCGACCAGAAAAACCTCCAGAACGGCGCCAGGCTGTTCGTCAATTACTGTTTGAACTGTCATGGCGCTTCGGCTGTGCGTTACAACCAGTTGTATAAAATCGGTCTCGACGAGAAGGTGATTGTCGACAATCTGCTCTTCACCGGCGAGAAAACCGGCGACCTGATGACAGTCGCCATGGTTCGCGAAGACGCCGAAGCCTGGTTCGGCACCGTGCCGCCCGATCTGTCGCTGATCGCGCGCGCCAAGGCGTCGGAGGCGGGAAGCGGCGCGGACTATTTGTACACCTATCTGCGCAGTTTCTACCGCGATCCGGCCCGTCCGACCGGCTGGAACAACACCGTTTTCGCCAATGTCGGCATGCCGCATGCGCTGTGGGATCTGCAAGGCGTCCAAACCCTGGAAGAAACGGTCGGCGAGGACGGCCACAAAGTCCAGAAATTCACCCTCTCCAAGTCCGGTTCCATGTCGAAGGAAACATACGATCAGGCAGTGGCCGATCTCGTTTCCTTCCTGGTGTGGATGGGCGAGCCGGATGCGGGGAGTCGTAAAACAATTGGCATATATGTTCTCATCTTCCTTGCCGGTCTTTATTTGCTTACCCACGCACTTGGCAAGAATTACTGGAAGGACATCCACTGATCAGTGGTCCCGTGACGGACTGATTCCCTCAACCCGCACGCACCGCGCGGATCGCTGCGCGGTGCGCTTTTGTCTTTTTGCACCCCCCGGAGTCGCCAAACCATGATGAATCTCTATTCCGGCACGACAGATCCCTTCAGTCACCGCTGCCGGATCGTGCTCTACGAAAAGGGCATGGATTTTGAAGTGATCGACGTCGACCTGTACAACAAGCCCGAAGATATCGCTGTCATCAACCCCTACAACCGGGTACCGGTGCTGGTCGACCGCGATCTCGTGCTCTACGAATCGAACATCATCAATGAATACATCGACGAGCGTTTTCCACATCCGCAACTGATGCCGCCCGATCCGATCATGCGGGCGCGAGCGCGCCAATTATTGCATACGTTCGAGCACGAACTGTTCGAGCACATACCGGTTCTCGAAGCCACCCAGAAAAGCGTCGAGAAAAAAACGCGCGCCCATGTACGCGACCACCTCGTCCAGCTGGCGCCGATCTTCACCAAGCAGAAGTTCATGCTCGGCGATGAGTTTTCGATGCTCGATGTGGCGATCGCACCGCTTTTGTGGCGACTTGAGCTTTACGATATCGAACTGCCCAAGGCCGCTTCGGCCTTGATGAAATACGCGGAGCGTATCTTCAGCCGTCAGGGCTTCATCGATGCGCTGACGCCATCCGAAAAAGTCATGCGGCGTTGAAGATAACAGCACTGGAAAGAGGGGATATCCATGGTTTCCACCAAACCTTACCTGATTCGCGCCATCCATGAATGGTGCATCGATCAGGGCTTTACCCCCTATCTGGCGGTGCTGGTCGATGAGCATACGCGCGTGCCGTCCGGCTATGTCCGCGACGGCCAGATCGTGCTCAACGTCGCCCCGGAGGCAACGCATCAGCTCACGATGGACAATGTGCAGGTGACGTTCCAGGCGCGTTTCAACGGTGTGCCGCATCATATCGTAGTGCCCATCGACAATATCGCGGCGATCTACGCCCGCGAGAACGGGCAAGGCATGGCGTTCGAGCCCCAGCTCCAGCGCGGGCCGGAAGACACATCCCCGCCGGGAACGGGGGGAGGCGGACGGACTCCGCCCGACGGTCACCCGCCGCCGCGCGGCTCGCACTTGAAAGTCGTCAAATAAACAGCACAGGGGCCGCCCCCTCGTCCGCCCCACGGAGAACCGTGCCATGGAATGGAGCGAACGTTACGAGCTGGGCCTTGCCCGCATGGACGAAACACATCGTGAGTTTGTCGAGTTCTGCAATGCGCTGGCCATCGCCGCGCCGGAAAACTTCCTCGAACGGTTCGACGCTTTCATCGACCATACCGCCGCGCATTTCGATCAGGAAAACCGCTGGATGGAAGCGGTGAACTTCCCTTCCTGCCACCGCGCCGAGCACGACCGCGTACTGGAAGTCATCCGTGAAGTGCGCCGGCGGGTCGAAAAGGGCGATGTTTTTCTTGGCCGCCGCCTGCTGGAAGAATTGCCGCCGTGGTTCGACAACCATGTCGACACCATGGATGCCGCGCTGGCCTTCTACCTCAAGGAAATCGACTTCGATACCGGGGATTGGCGGCAAACCGGACATACGGACGGAGCATTCGTGCCCGGCGAGCCGCTGTGCTAGCATTCTCTGTTCGCGTATTAACAAACTTCCTGCAAATAAATCGAGATGCGCATTCTGGTCAGTAATGACGATGGCTATTTCGCCCCAGGGATTGCCATGCTGGCGCAAGCACTGGCGGATGTGGCGGACGTTACGGTCGTGGCGCCCGAGCGTGACCGCAGCGGCGCGAGCAATTCCCTTACCCTCGACCGGCCCCTGACCTTGCGGCGCGCCGCCAATGGCTTTTACTTCGTCAATGGCACGCCGAGCGACTGCGTGCACCTCGCCGTGACCGGCATGCTCGACGAGTTGCCCGACATGGTGATCTCCGGCGTCAACCACGGCGCGAACATGGGTGACGATACCCTTTATTCCGGCACGGTCGCTGCCGCCACTGAAGGTTATTTGCTCGGCGTTCCGTCTTTCGCCGTCTCGCTGGTCAGCCGCGAGGCCAGCGACTTTTCGGCGGCTGTGCGGGTGGCGCTCGATCTTGTCGACCGCTTCGTCCGGCGACCGTTCCGCGAGCCGGTATTGCTCAATGTCAATGTGCCTGACATGCTCTACGACCGACTCAAGCCCCCCTGTGTGACCCGTCTGGGCCGCCGCCACAAGGCCGAGCCGGTGGTGCGCGACACGACGCCGCGCAACGAAACCGTTTATTGGATCGGCGCGGCGGGGCCCGCCGCCGATGCGGGCGAGGGGACGGATTTCCACGCCGTGGCGAACGGAAGGGTGTCGATCACGCCGCTGCGCATCGACCTCACCCACACCGCGCAGTCCGGTGCGGTGACCGACTGGCTGCTGCAATGAGCCTGGGCCGATGACACCGTCGCGCATTCCCGACGCCGACCGCGCCCGCGCCCGCGCGAGGATGATCGACCGTCTGGAAGGTCAGGGCATCCGCGACAAAAAAGTGCTCGCCGCGATGGCGTCGATTCCGCGGCACCGCTTCGTCGAAAAAGGGCTGGCCTACGGCGCTTACGACGACACCGCGCTGCCGATCGGCTTGCAACAAACGATCTCGCAACCTTTCATCGTCGCGCGCATGATCGAAATCTTGTGCGAAGGCCGCGAATTGGGGCGCACGCTGGAAATTGGCGCTGGCTGCGGTTATCAGGCTGCCGTACTATCGCGGATAGCGAGCGAAGTCTACGCGGTCGAACGCCTGCGGACGCTGCTCGACCGGGCGCGCGAGAACCTGCGCCCTTTGCGCTTGCCCAACCTGAGGTTGAAATGCGCCGATGGTACAAATGGGCTGCCGGAAGCCGCGCCTTTCGATACCATCATCGTGGCGGCGGGCGGGCTGTCGGTGCCGCCCGCGCTGAAAAACCAGCTCGCACCTGAAGGCAAGTTGTTGATTCCAATTGGAAATACCGGCCAGCGATTGCTGCTGGTCGAACGGCAAGGAAGCATTTTCAAGGAAAACTGGTACGAAGCCGTGCGTTTCGTGCCTTTATTAACGGGGACGGAATGAATAAAGAAACATTCGCAAAGCGCCTTGCTCTGGCGGGGCTGGCTGGTCTGTTCGCGCTGATTGCGGGATGTACACACACAGGAAATGCGCCGGTGCGCGATGCCCGGCCAGGTGCGTCGGCGGGCGCGAGAGCGCCCGCGCAGCCTGCGGCGGCCCGTCCCGGCCCTGGCGAGCACGTCGTGCGCCAGGGCGAAACGCTGTACGCGATTTCGCGCCAGTACGGTGTTCCCGTGCGGGATCTCGTCGCCTGGAACAGGCTCGCCCGTCCGGAGCAACTCGAAGTCGGCCAGATTGTGAGGGTTTCACCCGGCCAGGCCGTCCCCTCGCATGCTGAAACGGTTCCGGTCGCGCCGACGCCGCCTGGCACAGTGGCCGGGACAACGCTTCCGGGGCAAAGCGCGCCCCCCGCCGTCAAGCGCGGACCGCTCGGCGGCAAGGAAACGTATTCGGACGAAGCCTGGGCGCGCGCGCGCGGCGCGTCCGCGCCAACCGCGGCTTCGCCCGGAGCCCCGGCGGCGGGCGAGGCCGCACAGCCGCCGGGCGCGCTGCCGGCCAGCGCACAGCCTGCCGCTGGAAACTGGATATGGCCGGTCAAGGGGGAAGTCATCGGTACTTTCAACGATTCCGTGGAAGGCGGCGCCAAGCTGCGCAACCGGGGCGTCGACATTGCCGGCGCTCCCGGCACGCCGATCGTGGCCGCGGCGGGCGGCAAAGTCATCTATACCGGCAGCGCCGTGCGCGGAATGGGTATGATGATCATCATCAGGCATGATGACAATTATTTAACGGCCTATGCCCATAATCGCGCCATACTGGTGAAGGAAAAGGATACGGTTACCCAAGGGCAGAAAATCGCCGAGCTTGGCAATACCGACGCCGACCGGCCAAAGCTGCACTTCGAGTTGCGCAAACAGGGACAGCCGGTCGACCCGCTGAAATATCTCCCTCCTCTCTGACGGAATGCCATGGAAGAACCCGCTGGCCCTGACGATGATGACAGTGCCGATGACCTCGAAAGCCAGGAGCTGGATCTTCCTCCCGAGGTGGAAGTGTTCTCCTCGGGAAGCCGGTCGGCGCCTGTCGAGGGGGATTTTTTCAGCGATGCCACCCAACGCTACCTGAGCGAAATCGGTGCCAATCCATTGTTGAGCGCCGCGGAGGAAGCCGCGCTCGCCCGCCGGATGCGCGCGGGCGATTTTGAAGCGCGTCAGACCATGATCGAGCGCAACCTGCGACTCGTGGTCAATATCGCCAAACACTATCTCAATCGCGACATTCCGCTGCTCGATCTGGTCGAGGAAGGCAACCTCGGCCTCATTCATGCCCTGGAAAAGTTCGAGCCGGAGCGCGGTTTTCGTTTTTCCACCTACGCGACCTGGTGGATACGGCAGAACATCGAGCGCGCGATCATGAACCAGTCGCGCACAATCCGCCTGCCGGTGCATATCTCCAAGGAACTCAACCAGATCATACGCGCCCAGCGCAAGATCGAGGCCAGCGCCCAAGGGGGCGCATCGGTCAGGGAAATCGCATCCAGCCTCGAAAAATCCGTCGATAGCGTGCGCGCCATTCTTGCATTCAGCGAGCGCGCCGTTTCGCTCGATGCGCCGCTCGACATCGACCCTTCCCTGTCGGTGGGCGAATCGCTCGCCGACGACAACATCGATCCGCCCGATTCGCTCATCCAGAACACCGAAGTCGAAATCCTGCTGCGCCGCTGGATCGATGCCCTGACCGACAAGCAACGCTTCATCATTCGCCACCGCTACGGCATCGACGACAGCGAAGTGCTCACGCTGGAAGAACTCGCCAGCCAGTTCGGCATTACCCGCGAACGGGTGCGCCAGATTCAACTGGAAGCACTGGGACAACTGCGCAAGATGCTCAGGCGGCGAGGGATTTCAAAGGACGTGCTGCTCTGAATGGCGCGGGAGGATATTCCGGCGACAGGCAGCCTTTCCGGCTTCGATGGAGTCCTGCTCGGATTCAACGATTTCTTCCGAGCGGCAAGCCGTTTGACCACCCGATACATGATCGGTTATTTTCCCATATATTGAAGACAGCCGCCCTGCGCCGTCTTTCTCTTCTTCCCGCAATGCCGCCCATGACCGAACCGGTGCCTGCCGCCCATACTTTCGAGACCGCCATGACGGAGCTCGAAGCCATCGTCCGGCAAATGGAAACGGGCGGTTTGCCGCTCGAACAGGCGCTCGATCATTACCGGCGCGGCACGGCATTGCTGCGCCAGTGCCAGGACAAACTCAACGCGGCGGAGCGCCAGGTCGAAATTCTCGAAGGCGACTCGCTCGTTCCGCTCGAAGCGGACAGCATCGATCCGGACAGCGTTACCCGCATCTGAGGCAGAGCATCATGAAATTCACCGATTGGTCGACTTACATACAACATCGCACCGAAACGGCATTGCAGGCGATGTTGCCCGCCGCCGATCTCTCGCCGGACAGATTGCACGAGGCCATGCGCTATGCCGTCCTGAGCGGTGGCAAGCGCGTGCGGGCGCTGCTCGTGCATGCCGCGGGCGGACTCACGCACGCATGCCCGGAGCAACTCGACCGCGCCGCCTGTGCCGTGGAGTTGATCCACGCCTATTCCCTCGTCCATGACGACATGCCCTGCATGGACAACGACAAGCTGCGCCGGGGCAAGCCCACCGTCCATGTCGAATACGATGAAGCCACGGCGCTGCTCGTCGGCGACGCCTTGCAGACCCTCGCGTTCCATATTCTGGCCGAAGCATCGGTGAGCGCCACCGCCGCGGGGCAACTGGAAGCCATCCGCCTGCTGGCGATGGCGGCGGGTTCGCATGGCATGGCGGGCGGCCAGGCCATCGACATCGCCTCGGTCGGGCGCGAGATGACGCGCGAAGAACTCGAATTCATGCATCTGCGCAAGACCGGCGCGCTGATCCGCGCAGCCATTCTCATCGGCGGACAGGCCGGCGAAGGCGTCAACGACGAACGGCGGCGGCGGCTCGACCACTACGCCAAGCGAATCGGCCTGCTTTACCAGGTGGTCGACGACATTCTCGATGCCGGCGCCGACACCGCTACCTTGGGCAAGACCGCAGGCAAGGACGCCGAACACAACAAGCCGACTTACGTGAGCCTCCTGGGTCTGGCCGATGCTCGCCGCTTCGCCGACGAATTGCTCGCGGAAGCCCACGCCGCGTTGACGCCGATGGGCGGACGCGGCATCCGGCTCGCCGAACTGGCCGACTTCATCGCGCATCGCGCCTTTTGACTTTCCGATTGCCTTTCCGCGCAATGTCCGACTATCCCTGCTTGGCCCGCATCGAATCCCCCGCCGATCTGCGCGCGCTCGACCGCAAGGAACTTCCCGCGCTGGCCAGCGAACTGAGAGCCTTCCTGATCGAATCGGTCTCGAAAACCGGCGGCCATCTCTCATCCAACCTCGGCACGGTCGAACTCAGTATCGCCCTCCATTACGTCTTCAACACACCTGAAGACCGCATCGTTTGGGATGTCGGCCACCAGACGTACAGCCACAAGATACTTACCGGACGGCGCGAGGCAATGGCGGAGTTGCGCCGCCGCGGCGGCATCTCCGGCTTTCCGCGCCGCCTGGAAAGTGAATACGACACTTTCGGCACCGCGCATTCGTCGACTTCGATTTCCGCCGCGCTCGGCATGGCTGTGGCCGCCCGCGCCCGTGGGGAGACGCGCGCCTCGGTCGCGGTCATCGGCGACGGCGCCATGTCGGCGGGCATGGCTTTCGAGGCGCTCAACAACGCCGGCAGCATGAAAGACACCAATCTGCTGGTGATTCTCAACGACAACGAGATGTCGATCTCGCCGCCGGTCGGCGCGCTCTCCAACATCCTCGCGCGCCTGATGGCGCCCTACGACGCAGCGCGGCGCATCGGCAAGAAAGTGCTCGGCGTCGCCCCGCCCGTGGCAGAACTCGCGCGCAAGGTGGAGGAATATGCAAAAGGTATTTTCACGCCCGGCTCGCCCGCCACTCTGTTCGAGGAATTCGGCTTTCACTACTTCGGCCCCATCGACGGTCACGACCTGGACATCCTGATTCCGATATTGCAGAACCTGCGCCATTTCAAGGGGCCGCAATTCCTTCACGTCATTACCCGTAAGGGCCAGGGTTACAAACTCGCCGAAGCCGATCCCACCCGCTATCACGGCGTGGGCAAGTTCGATCATCTCACCGGCATCCAGGACGCTACCGGCGGCCAGCCGGCCTACACCCAGGTTTTCGGCGACTGGCTGTGCGAAGCCGCCGCGCATGACCCGCGTGTCGTCGGCATTACCCCGGCAATGTGCGATGGCTCGGGCCTGACGCGCTTCGCGGCGGAATTCCCCGACCGTTACTACGACGTCGGCATCGCCGAGCAGCACGCGCTCACCTTCGCGGCGGGGCTGGCCTGCGAAGGTTTTCGCCCGGTGGTGGCCATCTACTCCACCTTCCTGCAACGCGCTTACGACCAGCTCATCCACGACATCGCCCTGCAAAACCTGCCCGTGGTGCTCGCCATCGACCGCGGCGGGCTGGTCGGAGCCGACGGCGCGACCCATCACGGCGCGTTCGACCTGTCCTTCCTTGCCTGCGTGCCCAATCTGCTGGTCATGACGCCCGCCGACGAAAACGAGTGCCGCCAGATGCTCCATACCGCGCTCTGCCATGACGGCCCAAGCGCCGTGCGCTACCCGCGCGGCAAAGGCCCCGGCGTGACGCCCGAAGCGGCGCTGTGCGCATTGCCCCTGGGCAAAGCCGAAATCCGCCGCCGCGGCAGGAAGACGGCGCTGCTCGCCTTCGGCAGCATGCTGGCGCCCGCGCTGGAAGCGGGCGAGGCGCTGGATGCCACGGTCGTCAACATGCGCTTCGTCAAACCGCTCGATGCGGCGCTTGTCGAAAGCCTCGCGCGCGATCACGAACTCCTCGCCGCCATCGAAGAAAACGCCGTCATCGGCGGCGCGGGCGCGGAAGTCGCCCGCGTTCTCGACAGTCTCCCCGCGCGGCCACGGCTTCTGCGGCTCGGCCTGCCCGACCGCTACATCGACCATGGCGAACAGCGCGAACTGCTCGCCGAAACAGGACTCGACGCCGACGGCATCGCCGCCGCCGTCCGCCGCGCGCAAACCCCGCCCGGCGCACCGGAAAAACCATGAGCGACCCCATTCCCGACGTCCAGAGCGCCCACGACCGCCGCCGCATCGCCATCGACAAGGTTGGGATCAAGAACATCCGCCACCCGATCCGCATCCGCGACAAATCGGCGGGCACCCAACAGACCGTCGCCGTCTTCAATATGTACGTCGGCCTGCCCCACAATTTCAAGGGCACCCACATGTCGCGCTTCGTTGCAATCCTCGACCGCGACGAACGCGAGTTGTCAGTGGAATCCTTCGAGCCGATGCTGCGCGCGATGGTCGAGCGCCTCGAAGCCCGAAGCGGCCATCTGGAGATGCGTTTTCCTTACTTCATCGCCAAGTCCGCGCCCGTCTCCGGCGTGCGCAGCCTGATGGACTACGATGTGAGCTTCATCGGCACGCTCACCGAAGATAGCCGCCACGAATTCACCGTCAAGGTCATCGTGCCCGTCACCAGCCTGTGTCCGTGCTCAAAGGAAATTTCCGCCTACGGCGCGCACAACCAGCGTTCGCACGTCACCGTGACCGCCATCCTGAACGGCTACCTGTGGATAGAGGAAATCGTACAACTCGTCGAAAGCCAGGCATCGTGCGAAGTCTATGGCCTTCTCAAGCGCCCCGACGAGAAATACGTTACCGAGCGCGCCTACGACAATCCCAAGTTCGTCGAAGACATGGTGCGCGACGTTGCGGCGCTCCTCGATACCGAGCCGAGAATCCACGCCTACGTGGTCGAATCGGAAAACTTCGAGTCGATCCACAACCATTCGGCCTACGCGCTGATCGAACGGGACAAGCGCAAGGCGGCGGGCGGGAAACGTCCGTAAAACCCAAAACCCGGATACGCCCGAAAACCGGCGACATCTCGCCGAGGCCGTGCTGACAGCGCCGGTTTTTTCGGAGATACTCCCGGCATCTGTTTTTTCGCGGATCGCCATATATGCGACGACATGCCGACAAAGCGTGTCCAGAGGGACACCGCCTGACCGGACGGCTGGCGGTCGAAACAGAACAGGGCGCTTTCCTGGGCAATACCCGCATCCGGCTTCTGGAAGCCATCGATGTGCACGGTTCCATTTCGCAGGCGGCCAAATTCGTGCCGCTTTCCTACAAGGCGGCCTGGGATGCGGTGGAGACCATGAACAATCTGGCCGACAGGCCGTTGGTGACGCGCGCCACCGGCGGCAGGCACGGCGGGGGCACGCAACTCACCGATTATGGCCGCCAGATGGTCGAACTGTACCGGGCGCTGGAAGCCGAATACCAGTCCGCGCTCGAACGCCTGACCGCCAGCATGAACGAAGGCGAAGCCGGTACGCTCCAGGAATTCCGCCGCCTCCTGAAACGCATGTCCATGAAAACCAGCGCCCGCAATCAGTTTACGGGGACGATCGTCGGTCTCAAGGCGGGGGAAGTGGACTATGAGGTGAGCCTGAAGCTGGGCGATGCCAATGAACTGGTCGCCGTCATCACCCGCGAATCCGCCGAAAACCTGGGCCTGGCCATCGGCATGGAGGTCTGGGCGCTGGTGAAGTCTTCGTCCGTGCTGCTCCTGACCGAAAAAGCGATGCGCACCACGGCCCGAAATCATTTGTGGGGCGAGGTGAGCCGCATTCACCCCGGCACGATCAATGCCGAAGTGACGCTCGCGCTGCCCTGCGGCAAAACCGTGTGCGCGGTGATCTCGAACGAGAGCGTGAACCATCTGGCGCTTGCCCCCGGCAACCCGGCCTGTGCCGTATTCAAGGCATCCTCCGTCATTTTATGCGCCCCGGATTGAAACCATCCATTGCTCCAGGGCAAGGTTCTGTAACGTGATATCGGCCTTCGTTGCCGGAAAAACACTGACTCGAAAGGAGATTGCGCCATGCGTATCCGCAATGCCGGAATATCTGTTGCGCTTTTCGTCTTCATGGATCGCCGCCTGCTCCGGCTGGCTTTGTCCGGCTTTTTACTGGCCCTGTTCGCCACCGCCCATGCCGGACTTTTGCCCGGCGAACGGCAAAACGCTTGCGACACCCCTTTGACTCTGCCGAGTACGGCGGAGATCGAAAAGGAACTCGTCTCTTTTCTCCAGCTTTCCGAAGAAGCCCTGGCCATGCGCGCGGAAGCCATTCGCCTCTACCGCGCCCTCCAAGTCAAAAAAGACCAAGGCACGCCGCTCAACGGGGAAGACCTCCAGATGCTCAATGAAGGCGCAGTCAATCTGCTGAAGCAGCGGGAAGAAATCCTGCGGCGGGCGCTGGCGCACGAATGCTGGGTGCAAAGCCCGCCCGCGGCGGCGCGCGAAGCGGGAGACATTCACCGCGCCGGGGTGCTGATCTCGGTCTCCGCCGCCTTGTTGCTGTACGACAATTACCTGTCCGCCATTTCCCTTTATCGCAACGATCCGGCGCTCAGGCGGCATATCAACCGGGCCGACCTGGGATTCGGTCTTTCCGCCCGTGAATTGCAGCGCGCCGATGTGATGTTCAATTCGGCGGAAAACCGCCGCCGGGTGCGCGCCGCCGTCAAGTGGTATCGCAAACATGCGCGCAAGCCCGCCGCCCAGGCGGCGGAAATCTTCGCCGGTTATGCCGACGCCGCCAATTATCTGCGGCAATCCGTCGAGCAAAGTCCCTCGTACCATATGGTTCGCCGCCGCCGGCCCTTGCAGGTGCTGGGCAATACCTTCGAGATTTTCGGCAACATCACGCTGGATTCCCTGGTCGGCCTGAAGAACGACGGCGAATATCTCTCCAGCGGCTTGTTCGGCAACACCGTCGGATTGGTGGAAACGCGCCACGGCAAACTCGATGGCCGTCCCGAAGTGGCAAGGGAGGTGGGCGGGCGCTTGCAGGCAGGCGACATCCTGCTGGAAAAAACGCCGTTCCGCCTCACCGACACGTTCATTCCCGGCCATTGGGGCCATGCCGCCATCTGGATCGGCGGCGAAGCGGAATTGCGGGAACTGGGCATTTGGGATCATCCAGTGGTCGCGCCGCACCAGGCGGCCATCCGCGCGGGCCGCGGCATCGTCGAGGCGCTGCGCAGCGGCGTGGAAATGAATACGCTTGCGCATTTCATGAATATCGACGATCTCGCCGTGCTGCGCCACACCGCGCTTTCGCCGCAAGACCGCGCCGAAGTCATCCTGCAAACCTTGCGCCAGGTCGGCAAAGCCTACGACTTCAATTTCAATGCCGAAAGCACGCAGCGGGTGTTTTGCTCCAAGCTCGTCTATCTCGCCTACGGCGATGTGGATTGGCCCACCAGCCGGTTTCTGGGCCGTTTCACCATCAGCCCGGACGACATCGCCCAACGGTCCATTGCCGGGGGACCGCTGTCGATCGTCCTGATCTATCACGATGGCAAGCTCGCGAAACCGCCCTTGCAGGAGACGATGGCGCGTTTCCTTGACGCGCCGGAGTCCTCTGCCTCCGGCTCATGACGCCGGCGCGGGCAAGCCGCCCGCGACCGCCGGGGAGCCTCCGGCACCGACGCACATTGTCCCGGCATGTCCGCCGCAACCGTTCAGGCCGGGACGCCGAGAATCACATGGCTTGCCTTGAACAGCACGGAAGCCGGCGCGCCGGGTTTCAGCCCCAGTTCCAGCACGGCCCCGTTGGTGACGATGGCATGGACAACACTGCCCCCCGTGAGCCTGACCGCCACATCGCTGTTGACCGCGCCTTTTTCCACCGAGACGACCATGCCCGGCAAATGGTTGCGCGCGGAAAAGCGGATTTTCTCGCCGCCCGCCAATAACAGTACCCACGAAGCCTTGACGAAAGCCATGGCCGCCACGCCGGGAACGAGCGCCAGCGCCTCGACGCTTTCATGGGTTACGATGGCGACGATTCTGTCGCCGCCAGCGAGCGTCAATTCCACCCGGGCATTGACCGGGCCGGTTTCCACCTTGCCGACGACGCCGGAAAAACAGTTGCGGGCGCTGATGTTTGCCATGTTTCAATCCATGCCCGCAACCGGGCGAGGAGATGCCAAAGGGGTCACGCTCCTCTCGCCGCGGATTATTCCCCCGAGGGGGGAGGGTTCCAGCCGGAGGCAGCCGGGAAAAGACAGGGCGTTCATTGCGGGAAGGGGCATCGTAGCCGATCGACCATAACGCCGATAACGCCGTCATGGCCGGAAATGCACGAGTGAGAAAGCATACCTGGTATTTTTTCGGCTCGCCGTTATACATTCGGCAATATTGCGCCGATCTGGCGCAAAGCTTATCTTGCGTCTGGACCGATCCGGCCAAATCTTTCAACCCGAAAGGAAAGGAGTAACGCCATGCAACGACATCCGTTCAAAATTCTTGCCGCGACGCTGACGCTGTCCCTGGGAATTGCGCAAGGCGCGCGGGCCGGAGAAGTCGCCGTCGCCGTCGCGGCCAATTTCACCGCGCCGATGCAGGAAATCGTCGCCGAATTCGCAAAAGACACCGGGCACAAGGCTGTACCGTCGTTCGGCTCGACCGGCCAGTTCTACACGCAGATCAAGAACGGCGCGCCGTTCGGCGTCTTCCTTGCCGCCGACGATACCACGCCGGCCAAGCTCGAACAGGAAGGCGGCACGGTCGCCGGCAGCCGTTTCACCTACGCTATCGGTACGCTCGTGCTTTGGAGCGCCCAGGAAGGATTCGTGGACGGCAAGGGCATCGTGCTGGAAAAAAACAACTTCGCGCATCTTTCCATCGCCGATCCGGTCAAGGCGCCCTATGGCACGGCGGCGGTCGAGACGCTCAAGAAGCTGGGCCTCTACGAGAGGCTCTCGGCCAAAATCGTAACGGGCAACAACATCGCGCAGGCGCATCAGTTCGTCTCCACCGGCAATGCGGAACTGGGCTTTGTCGCACTCTCGCAGGTGTACAAGACGGGCAAGCTCACGAGCGGTTCTGCCTGGATCGTGCCGGCGGAACTCTATGAGCCGATCCTCCAGGACGCCGTGCTCCTGGCAAATGCCAGGGATAATGACGCCGCCATTGCACTGCTGAAATACCTTCGTGAGCCGAAGGCCGCCGCCATCATCAAGTCCTACGGGTATCAATCGAAGTAGAGCGGACGAAAATCGCGGGACATGGGCCGCGTCGCCCGCCCCGCTGCCCGCGTTTCCCCTCTGGGTGGACGAACATGGACAATTCCAGCCTTGCCGCCATCTGGCTCACCTGCAAACTGGCGACGCTCGTCACCGTGCTGCTGCTCCTGATCGGCGCCCCGATCGCCTGGTGGCTGGCCAATACCCACTCGCGCCTGAAAGGCGCGGTCGGCGCGGTCGTCTCCCTGCCGCTGGTGCTGCCGCCCACGGTATTGGGATTCTATCTGCTGCTCGTTTTCGGGCCGCACGGCTTCATCGGCAAGGCGATGGATGCCATGGAACTGCAACGGCTGCCCTTCACCTTTGCCGGACTGGTAGTGGCCTCCATCCTGTATTCGCTCCCCTTCGTGGTCCAGCCCATCCAGAACGCCTTTGAAGCCATCGGCAAGCGTCCGCTGGAAGTCGCGGCGAGCTTGCGGGCCACGCCCTGGGATGCGTTCTTCAGCGTCGCCGTGCCGCTCGCCCGACCCGGCTTCGCGACCGCCGCCATCCTGGGCTTTGCGCACACGGTGGGCGAATTCGGTGTCGTGCTCATGATGGGCGGCAACATCCCCGGCAAAACCCAGGTCCTGTCGGTAAAAATCTACGATTACGTGGAAAACGGCGACTACGCCCAGGCCCACTGGCTGGCGGGCGGCATGGTGCTTTTCAGCTTCATCGTCCTGCTGTTGCTCTACAGCCGCCGCCAGCGGAGTTCATGGAGCCGGTGATGGAAGCGCGATTCCGCATCGACTATCCCGGTTTCATACTGGATGTCGACCTGCGCCTGCCGGAAAAAGGCATCACCGCCCTGTTCGGCCCTTCCGGCTCCGGCAAGACCACCGTGCTGCGCTGCATGGCCGGGCTGGAGCGCGCGACGGGCGGCTTCCTGAGCATCGAAGGCCAAGTCTGGCAGGACGACGAACGCGGCATTTTCCTGCCGACTCATGAACGCCCGCTGGGATTGGTCTTCCAGGAAGCAAGCCTGTTCCCGCATCTTTCCGTGCGCGGCAATCTCGAATACGGCATGAAGCGGGCGGGGAACGCCGGGGGCGAAGGGTTCGACGCCATGCTCGATCTCCTGGGCATCCGCGCGCTTTTACCGCGCGCACCCGACCGGCTCTCCGGCGGCGAGCGGCAACGGGTCGCCATTGCGCGCGCGCTCCTGACCCGTCCCCGGCTGTTGCTCCTGGATGAGCCCCTCGCCGCGCTGGACATGAAGAAAAAGCAGGAAATCCTGCCCTATCTGGAGGCCCTGCGGGAAGAACTGGACATTCCCGTGCTCTACGTCAGCCACTCGCCCGACGAAGTGGCGCGGCTCGCCGACCATCTGGCGCTCATCGAAAACGGGCGCGTCGCCGCGAGCGGCCCGCTCATGGAAACCCTTGCGCGGCTCGATCTCGGCCCCGCTTTCGCCGACGACGCGGGCGTGGTGCTGGAGACGACGGTTGCCGCGCACGAAGCGGACGGTCTTGCCCGGCTGGAATTCCCCGGCGGCAGGCTCTACGTCCCCGGACACGGAAAAGCGCCCGGCAGCCGCCTGCGCTGCCGCATCCATGCCAGCGATGTCAGCCTCGCATTGAATGCGCATGGGGACACCAGCATTCTGAACGCCCTGCCCGCAACCGTCGCTGCCGTCGCCGATGCCGTCGCGCCCGGACATGCGCTCGTACAATTGCAACTCGCGGACGGCGGCCCCTTGCTGCTGGCCCGCATCACCGAGCGTTCCCGGCGCGCGCTTGCCATCGCGCCGGGACTGGCGGTCGTGGCGCAGGTGAAATCGGTGGCGCTGCTGTAAGCGGCCTTTCCGGCGTCACGGAATCCATTCCCCGGTCACACCGCATTGGCACGGTAGGCGGTGAGAAATTCTCCGCTCCCGGCAAGCCATCCGGCTTCTTCCGGATAGCGCAGCATGTGCTTGAGGTTGCGCTGGCGCAGGATGCCGCCCAGGCTGTGCCGGTATATGCGCATGTCGGCAAGGTCGATGAGTCCCAGCGTTTTTTGCGGGGTCAACATGATGTTGCCAAGATGCAGCGAGCGGAAATAAATGCCCACGGAATGCAGGCGGGCGACGAAAGCGCCAAGTTGCCGGCGCAGTTGCGCGGCATCCGCTTCGTCGATGCCTTGTTTCAATATCTGGCGAAGGGTCTGCCCCGGCAAGGGGCGGTAATGCACGGCGTCGCGCTCGATGGACGAAATGCGATACAGGGCGATGACTTCGGGACAGGGAATGCGCCGCTCGGCCAGCGCGCGGCAAGCATCGGCAAAGCGTTGCGCATAGGGCCGCCACAGCGCCGACGATAACAGCCGCTTGCGGCGAAAGAGCTTGAAGTAGCTTTCATCGGGGAGCAGCAATACCTTTGCGCCATGGCTGTCGCGCTCGATGATTTCGGCGTCGGCGGTCAAGATACGGTAGCAGGGCGTGTCGATGCGGATCAAGTGCGCACTTCTCTCAAACGCCCCAGACCACCGGCGCGCCGCCGGTTTGCGCGCGCCGTAGCAAATCGAGGAGCGGCCAGGCGCGCTGGGCCAGGTTGACGGAAGCCGCCATGCCGCCGCGGCCCGCTTCGCGTTCGGCGTCTTCTTCGGCTTCGCGCCCGGCGGCGCTTTTCGCGTCCTGCCGCGCGCGGTCGGCGTCGATGGCGGCTTGCAGGCGCGAGATGGCTTCCGGCAGCCGTTCGACGGTGACGATGCCCTTGGCCTCGGCGGCATCCTTGCCGAGCACGGCGAGCAGCCGCCCAGCGTCGTCGCCGAACATGATGACGTCGGCACCGGCATCGGACTTGAAGGTTACCAGCATCTTCATAGCTCCTTGACCGCGTAAATGCCTACAGCATTACGCCAGTAGCCGCGGTAATCCATGCCGGAGCCAAAGAGGAAACGGTCGGGCAGTTCCAGTCCGGTGAAATCGGCGCACAGGCCGGGGCGGGCCTTGCGTTCGTGCAGTTTGTTGACCAGCACGGCAGTCAGTGTCTCGCGCGCGCCGAGCTCGCGCAGGTGATCGGTGATGGCAAGCAGGGTGTTGCCGACATCGAGCACGTCGTCGACGACTAGCACGGTGCGGCCTTGTACGTTGGCGTCCGGGCGAGCGCGCCACTCGATATCCTCGCCGGAAATGGCATTGCCATATCTGGTGGCATGGAGATACGATATCTCAAGCGGGAAATCGAGCTGCGGCAGCAAGTGCCCGGTCAGTATCAACCCGCCATTCATGACGGCGAATACGAGCGGATCGGCATCGGCCAGCCGCGCGGCGATACCGGCCGCCATGCGGGCAATGGCGGCTTCGACAGCAGGTCCGTCCACAAGGAGATCGGCTTCGTCGCGCATGCGCCGGAGATCGTTCAGGCGGATTAAGTCCAGATACATTGTTATTCTCGCTGTCAAAAAGTTTGTCGCATTTTTATTTACTGCGCTCTACACGCTTTTTTGACGAATGCGCGCAAAAGCTTCCGCGTCGCATTCTAGCCCAAGTCGCGCAAAATCCGGGCTGCATTCACATTAAACTGACGGTTTCGGCGGCTCTCCGTGACGAAGGGCCGAAACAGAATCCAGCATGCAATGGATTCCCACGGGAGGGACATGGAAAACGCAGTGGCGGACGATGATGCGCGAGAGCGCCTGGAAGCCGTGCTCGACGGTCTGGAGGCCGCCGTATACGCGGCCGATGCGCGCGACGGCGAAATCCTTTTTGCCAATCGCGCTTTCCGTGCCTTGCATGGCGCCGATACCGCGGGTTGGGTTTTGCACGGTCTGGTCGTGCCTTTGCCCGAGCGCGGCGATTACCGGGTCGATCCGCGCGGACTCGGTGCCGCCGACGCGCCTTGCGAGTTGTTCGACGGCGAGTTGCCGCAGCCGCGCACCGGGCGCTGGTATCACGTGCGCGAGCAGGCGATGCGTTGGGTGGACGGGCGCGTCGTCCGGCTGGGCATCGCCACGGACATTACCGACCGCAAGAAAACCGCCGAAATCGCCCGGCAGCAGGAAGAACGCATTTCCCGCACCGCGCGGCTGATCACCATGGGCGAAATGGCGTCGATGCTGGCGCACGAGATCAACCAGCCGCTATCGGCCATCGCCAATTATTGCAATGGGTGCGCCGCGCGCATACAAGCGGGCGCGGGCGCGCGGGAATTGCAGCCCGCGATACAAAAAGCGGCTGCCCAGGCCGAACGCGCCGGCAAGATCATCCGCCGCATCCGCGAGTTCGTGAAAAAAAGCGAGCCGCGCCGCAGCGCAGTGCCGGTCGCCGCCATTCTCGACGAGGCGCTCGCCTTCGCCGAAATCGACGCCCGCCGCCGAAGCATGCGACTGACGGTCGACATCGCCCCCGGCCTGCCCGACGTGCATGCCGACCGCATCATGATCGAACAGGTCGTCCTCAACCTCGTGAGGAACGGCTTCGATGCGATGAAAGATGCGTCCGGCGAGGAATGTACGCTCACCGTGCGGGCGCGCGCCTGCGGCGGGCGACTGGTCGAGATCGCGGTGATCGACCGTGGCCACGGCATCGACGAGGAAGACCGCGAACGCCTGTTCCAGCCCTTTTTCACGACCAAGGACGACGGCATGGGAATGGGGTTGGCCATCTGCCGCTCGATCGTTGAATTCCACGATGGACGTCTTGCCGTCGAATCCAATCCGGAAGGCGGTACCATATTTGCCTTTACCCTGCCCGTGGAGGATGCCGCCCGTGAGTGAGGCGCTGATAGAACAACAGGTTTTCATCGTCGACGACGACGAGGCGCAGCGCGATTCCCTGGTCTGGCTGCTGGAATCGCACAAGTACAAGGTCGGCGCTTTTCCCCGCGCCGAGGATTTTCTCGCGGCCTGGAACGAAAAGCTTGCGGGCTGCCTCGTGCTCGATGTGCGCATGCCGGGCATGAGCGGCCTGGAATTGTTCGAGGAACTTTGCCGCCGCCGTTCGACGCTGCCGGTGATTTTCATCACCGGCCATGGCGACGTGCCGATGGCGGTGGCGGCGCTCAAAAAAGGCGCGGCGGACTTCATCGAAAAGCCTTTTGCCGCCGAAGACATGCTCCGCCTCGTCGATGACTGCCTCGCGCACGAACGCGGGGCGCGCACGCGCCGCCGCAGCGAGGCCGATACCGCACAGCGGCTGGCGCAGCTCACCGTGCGCGAGCGCGAAGTGCTCGATCTCGTCGTCGCGGGCAAACTCAACAAACAGGTCGCCGACAAGTTGAGCATCAGTATCAAGACCGTGGAAGTCCACCGCGCGCGAGTCATGGAAAAAATGGGCGCGCAGTCGCTCGCCAGCCTCGTCCGGCAGATCGTGGCCGTCGAAGCAGACGAAGCGGGGCGCTGATGGACGGAGGCAACGCATTTTTCCTGGGGGCGGGCATACTGCTTTTCATCAGCGTCGTGGCGAGCACTTTGTCGGCCCGGCTGGGAATGCCCTTGCTGCTGTTGTTCCTGACGGTGGGGATGATCGCCGGGGAAGACGGGCCGGGCGGCGTCAGGTTCGACGATTTCAACACCGCGTCGCTGGTCAGCAGCCTGGCGCTGGCGGTGATCCTGCTCGACGGCGGCCTGCGCACGCGCATGTCCAGCCTGCGGGTGGCTCTGTGGCCGGCAACGGTGCTGGCGACCTGGGGCGTGATCGGCACCACGGCGGTGCTCGGCGTCTTCGTGATCTGGCTTTTCGGCGTGGACTGGCCCATGGGCATGCTGCTTGCCGCCATCGTCGGTTCGACCGACGCGGCGGCGGTGTTCACCCTGCTGCGCAACGGCGGCGTGCGGCTCAACGAACGGGTGCAATCGACGCTCGAAATCGAATCCGGCGCCAACGATCCCATGGCCATCCTGCTCGTGACCGTACTGGTCGACATGCTGGTCAACGGCGGGCAGGCCGGATGGCTCAACTTCGCGCGCATGCTGGCCTCACAGATGGCGCTCGGCGGCGGATTCGGCTTTCTCGGCGGTATCGTGCTGGCGCGCCTGCTCCTGCGTCTGCATCTGGCCGAGGGGCTTTATGCGCTGCTCATCGTCTCCGGCGGGCTGATGATCTTCGCCGCCGCCAACCTGCTGGGAGGCAGCGGCTTTCTCGCCGTTTATGTCGCCGGCGTGATCGCCGGCAACCGGCGCTGCCACGCCACCGAACATGTGCTGCGGGTCATGGACGGCCTGGCCTGGCTTGCGCAAGCCTGCATGTTCCTCGTACTCGGCCTGCTGGTGAAGCCCATGCAACTGCTGGACCACGCCTCCGGCGCCATTGCGATGGCGGTATTCCTGATGCTGGTCGCCCGTCCGTTCGCCGTCCTGACGGGGCTGCTGCCTTTCCGCTTCCCCAGGCGCGAAGTCGCCTACATGTCATGGGTGGGACTGCGCGGCGCCGTGCCCATCGTGCTGGCGATCGTGCCGGTGGTCAATGGCGTACCGGAGTCGATCCTGCTTTTCAACATCACATTCGTGGTCGTGCTGCTTTCGCTCATCGTGCAAGGCGCCACCGTGCCGATGGCGGCGCACTGGTTGAAAGTCTCGGTGCCGCCGCGGGACGAACCCATCGACCGGCGCGAAGTCTGGGTCGATGACCGCGCCACGCTCGACCTGCTCGAATTCCGCGCCGAAAGCGGCTCCGCCGCCGAAAACCGTCATCCCGACGACGTTGCCGCCGAATGCGGCGGGCTGGCCGTGCGCTGCGTGTCGCTGGTGCGCGGCGGCGAGGTGCAGCCCTTGCGCATCGACACCCGCCTCACCGCGGGCGATCTGGTCTGGTTCGTCGCCAGCGAGGAGCACGCCGAACAACTCGCCAAACTGTTCGCGCGCGGCGGCACCGACACCGAACTGAGCGCCCACGCCGGTTTCTTCGGCGAATTCACCGTCGCCCCGTCCTGCGCCTCGGGCGAACTGGCGGCGGCCTACGGCTTCACGCTCGCGGAAGAAGAAAAGCCGCTGACGCTCGGCGAACTGCTGCGCAAGCGTATCGGACGCCGGGTCGTCGTCGGCGACCGCGTCGGCATCGGACTGTTTGAACTGACCGTGCGCAGTGTGGACGGCGAAGGCAAAGTAACCGGCGTCGGGCTGAAATGCCCGGATCGTTTCGTGATTACCTGATCAGGCGCGCAGCAGGGCTTCGCGTCCGCCAAACCAACGCGCGAGCAGCTTGTCGGCGGCTTCCGGCGCGGTGGCGAGCAGTTCTTCGGCCACGTCCCGCGCCATACCGATCATGTCGCCATCGGTTTCGAGGTCGGCGTAGCGCAGCAGGGGTAGCCCGCTTTGCCGCGCACCGATGAATTCGCCGGGGCCGCAAATGCGCAGGTCTTCGCGGGCGATGGCGAAGCCGTCGCTTTGTTCGTAGATTGTCCAGCGCGGCAACTGTTCGTTGTGAAGCGACGGCATCCGGCGTTCCTGTTCGGCGAGGGCTATTTGACTTGCGCGACGGCTTTGAGGCTGTCGAGGTATTGGGCGGTCTTGGTCTGGATGAGTCCTTCCAGGAGTTGCGGGACGAGTTCTTCGCGTTTGGGCGAGGTGAAGGGGCGTTGTTCTTCGATGCGGAAGACGTGCCAAGCGTCGCCGAGTTTAGCGGGGGTCTTGGTGTGTTCGCCGACTTTGAGCGGGCGGATGCGGTCGGCGACTTCAGGCGGGAGGGCGACGGGAATTTTCCAGCCGAGGTCGCCGCCTTTGTCGCGGGTGGCTTCGTCGGTGGAGCGTTTGAGGAGTTTGTCGAATTTTTTGCCGTCATCGAGTTGGGCGATGATTTCCTTGGCGTCGGCTTCGGTTTTGCTTTGGATATGGCGCAGGCGGTATTCGGTGTTGCCGAGGCGGACGA
>JAISCE010000035.1 GCA_031265765.1 Azoarcus sp. | reverse complement strand
ATAGAGCACCTATCCTTTGTTTATACGCTCCGCCAATAAACGAATGCGCGGGAAAAACTGACCGGCATTCTAACCCCCCTATTCCTTCAAGTGTGAAATATTTCTTGTAGTTCTTGCGGAGCAGGTCAGTGTGGCGAATCGGTTCTGGCGCTTTGCCGTGCAATATTTCTTGGGTGAGGTGTGGATGCGATGAATCTGTCGATTGGGGAAATCGTCAGGCTGGCTACACCCGCAGCGGAAAGGATTGACAAGACCGCTCCATTTAATGATAATAATTAGCATCGTCGTTATTAATATGAACGACTTGCTGCGCGCTTCCCCAGAACACGCCCCCAACCGATTGATGCCCAACTTCCCCGGCTCCACGGCCCAAAATGCTTTATGGCTCGGGCTGACGCTGCTGCTGCATGGCGTCCTGCTTTTTGCCATGCCGCGCGGCGCGGCCCAGGTTACGCCGCCGTCCGCCGCGCCGCTCATGGTCAGCCTGCTCGACCCTGCGCCCGCGCAGGCGCAGGCGGTCGCGCCTCCGCCGCCCCAGGCGACGCCGCCCAAACCCCGCCCCGCCAAGCCGGAGCGGCCCAAGCGCGTTACCCGCAAGCCCCGCCCCGTGCCGGCGCAAACATCCCAAATACCAGAGCCGACGCCTGTTCCCGAACCCGCCGGGCCAGCCGAATCCGGCCCGGCCCCGGAACCCGCGCCAGCCGCGTCGCAAGCCGTGGCGGCGGTTTCCGCCACTCACGGCAATGCCGCCGCACAGGCTTCCGGCACGGTTACCGCCGCCCGGTACGATGCCGACTATCTGCACAACCCGCGCCCCCCTTATCCGCCAATGTCCCGACGCCTGGGCGAACAAGGCACGGTGACGCTGCGCGCCTATGTATTGCCCGACGGAAGCGCCGGGAAGGTCGAAATCAGGAAAAGCTCCGGCAGCGCCCGGCTGGATGAGGCCGCGCGCACCGCCATCATGAAATGGCGCTTCGAGCCTGCCCGCATGGGCAGCAAACCCGTGCCAAGCTGGGTGGTCATTCCTTTTACATGGAGTCTCAAATCATGAGCGCCCGCCCCCCGGCGCCGTCGCCCTATGAGTGCAGCGCAGCACGGCCCTTCTACACCGCCATCACGCTCCTTGCCATAGCGGCGGTTTCCGCCGCTTGCAGCAATGGCCCGACGGCGCAAAGCCATGCCGCCGCATCGGCTTCCGGTATATTTACGTTTGCCCGCCCCAATGCCGACTGCCTGCGCAACCCGCATCCCCCCGACCCGAAAACGCCCCATTGCCTGGACAAGAAATACACGGTAATGCTGCGTGCCTATGTCCTACCCAATGGGAGCGCCGAGAAGGTCGAAATCAAGAAAAGTTCCGGCAATGCCCGGCTGGATGAGGCCGCGCGCACCGCCGCCATGAAATGGCGCTTCGAGCCTGCCCGCATGGGCAGCAAACCCGTGCCAGCCTGGGTGGTCATTCCTTTTACATGGAGTCTCAAATCATGAATACCGGTCTCGACATCGCCGCCGTCTGGATGCAGAGCGACACGATCGCCCGCACGGTTGCCATCGCGCTTCTCGTCATGTCGCTCGCAAGCTGGACCATCATCCTCGGCAAGACATGGCTGGTCTGGCGCTTGCGCCGCAAAACACCCCGGATGCTGGAGCAGTTCTGGGATTCCGCCACAATCGAAACCGGGCTGGAAAAGCTCGCCGCGGTCGCGCCGCTCCACAACATGGCGCGCCAGGGGCAAAGCGCGATCCGCCATCTCGAATCCCACCGCCACGAACAGGCCCATCTCGACGCCCATTTGTCGGCAAGCGAGCTGGTGACGCGCGCCTTGCGCAACAGCATCGCGCGTTCGACCGCAAAGCTGGAAAGCGGCCTCACCCTGCTTGCTTCCGTCGGTTCGACCGCGCCTTTCGTCGGGCTGTTCGGCACGGTATGGGGTATTTATCATGCGCTGGCGCGCATCGGCGCGACCGGCCAAAGCAGTCTCGACCAGGTTGCCGGCCCGGTCGGCGAGGCGCTCATCATGACCGCGGCGGGTCTTTTCGTCGCCATTCCCGCCGTGCTTGCCTACAACGCTTTTACGCGCTCGCTGCGGCTCATCGCCGCCGATCTCGAAGCTTTCGCTCACGACCTGCACGCCTATTTTTCCACCGGCTACCCGCTGCCGACGCCGCAAGGCAGAGCCAGCCACCTGTCGCCGGCCAATGCGAGCGCGAATGCGGAAGCCCGCCTCGCCGCCGTCGCGGGAGCCAATTGAAATGGCTTTCGGCAGTTTCGATTCCGGGGTCTCGCGCCCGATGGTCGATATCAACACCACGCCGCTGGTCGATGTGATGCTGGTGCTCCTCATCATTTTTCTCGTGACCGCGCCGCTGATGACGCAGGCTATCAAGGTCGATCTGCCGCAAGCCTCGGCGCAACCGGCGGAGACCGAGCCGGAAACCGTGCGCTTGACGCTGGATGCGCGCGGCGCGCTTTTCTGGAACGACGAGGCCATCGCGCCCGCGGAGACCGAGCCGGACATCGCTCTCGCGGCGCTGGAAACCCGTCTGCAAACAGCCGCCGCCGCCGATTCGCGGCTGGAAGTGCAGCTTTCCGCCGACCGCGACACACGTTACCAGCGCATTGCCGAGGTCATGGGTACGGTCAAGAAGGCCGGCGTGGCGAAACTGGGGTTCGTGACGCTGCCGACGCAGTGATTCGAGCGGGAGCAAAGCCCCGCCGGGACGGAGCGTCCCGGCGGGGGCCTCAGGTCATCAGCCGCAAGAACAGGGAATCCGTTGCTGTTCCGTCTCCAGGCGGCGTTCCAGCCGTTGGCTGGCGCGTTCAAACAACTGGCGCACGTCGTCGTCCAGTCCGTCGGATTCCGAAAGGCGCTCCAGAAGGCAAATGGCATGGCGCGCAGAATGCGGGCAGCCGGTTTCTTCCAGTATCAGCAATTGGCTCAAGGCGCCCGCCCAGAGATGATTTGCGGTCGGCGGCATGTTTTCCTCCCTTAAATCCGTTTGGAATAATATTCCACCACACGCTGCAAATCCAGCGGAAATGGCGCGGCATCCAGGCCGTCCGGGATATGGGTGAGCGTCGCCGACAAGGCCGTACCGTCGAGCTTGATCCATTCCGGGCAAAGCAGGGCCGGATCTTCCAGGGAGGCGCGAACCGGCTCCAGCTTCTTGCCGGCTTCCGTGGGGCCGAAGGCGTCGCCCGCTTTCACGCGGATGGAAGGCACGGTCACCCGCCGGCCGTTCAACTGGATATGTCCATGGTTCACCAGTTGCCGCGCCGCCGGAATCGTCGGCGCGAAACCGGCCCGGAAGACGAGATTGTCCAGCCGGCGCTCCAGGAATTCCACGATCTTGCCGCCCGTCTGCGCCCGCTGTTGTTTCGCGGCTCGCACGATGCGCCGCAACTGGCGCTCGGAAAGCCCATAGTTGAAGCGCAGCTTTTGCTTCTCCATCAATTGCATGCCGTATTCGGAATGGCGGCCGGAAACCGCTTTTCGAGCGCCATGCTGGCCCGGCGGCTGCGGGCGGACGGACATGGATTTGCGGGAAAGTCCGGGCAAGTCGACGCCCAGGGCGCGCAGGACTTTGATACGGGGGCCGGTATAACGGGACACGGTAAAACCTCGAACGATTGAAAAACCGGGAATGGACGATCAATGCGTACGATTTTCGCCGATCTTCGCATTAAAATCAATAATGAGAATTGTTTTTATTTTCTTCCGCGCTTATCGGTACATCGTTTTCGCGGACGGCGTGCCCGCGCGGAAACGCTACAGCCGCCAGACGGTAGCGCCCGCCGCTTCGAGCGCGGCTTTGTCGTGACAGGATTTGACGTCGATGAAAATGCCGCTCGGCATGAGTTTTTCCAGAAAGTGTCCGGGCGGCATCCGCCGGTAGGCATCGTGCGCCACCGCGGCGACGATGGCCGGGGCGAACGGCAGATCGTCCCATCCGCTCAGGGAGACGCCGTATTCGCGCAGGGCGTCCTCTGGCGCGGCCAGCGGGTCGTGGACATGCACCTTGCAGCCGAACGCCTGCAATTCATGGACGATGTCGGCTACCTTGCTATTGCGCAGATCGGGGCAATTTTCCTTGAAGGTCAGCCCCAATACGATGACATCCGCTCCCTTGACGCCGAAGCCGGCATTGATCATTTGCTTGACGGTTTCCGAGGCGACATACGGCCCCATGCCGTCGTTGATCCTGCGTCCGGCGAGGATGACTTGCGGATGATAGCCAAGCATCTCGGCCTTGTGCGTCAGGTAGTATGGATCGACGCCGATGCAATGCCCGCCGACCAGGCCGGGGCGGAAAGGCAGGAAATTCCATTTCGTTTCGGCGGCCTTGAGCACTTCCTGCGTGTCGATGTCGAGACGGTGGAAGATGACCGACAATTCGTTCATCAGCGCGATGTTGAGGTCGCGCTGGGTATTCTCGATGACTTTGGCCGCTTCGGCAACCTTGATCGAACTGGCCTGATGCACGCCGGCTGCGATGATCGAGGCATACATGCCGCGTACCGTCTCCAGTGTTTGCGGGGTATCGCCGGAGACCACCTTGACGATGCGGGTAATGCTGCGTTCTTTGTCGCCGGGGTTGATGCGTTCGGGCGAATAGCCGACGAAGAAATCCTTTTTCCATTTCAGGCCCGATTCGCGCTCCAGGATCGGGACGCAGATTTCTTCGGTGGCGCCGGGATAAACCGTGGATTCGTAGACGACGATGGCGCCGCGCTTCAGGTTCTGGCCCACGGTACGCGAGGCGCTTTCCAGGGGCCGGAAATCGGGCTGATGGGCCGCATCGACCGGAGTGGGCACGGCGACGACGACGAAATTCGCGCTGGCGAGCACCGCCGGGTCGGTATGGCAGGCCAGTTGCGACGCCATGGTAAAGTCGGCGGGCGAAACTTCGCCAGCGGGGTCGACGCCTGTCCGATAGGCCGCGACCTTGGTTTCGGACAAATCGAACCCGGCAGTCGGGTATTTTTTGCCGAACTCCACGGCCAAGGGCAAGCCCACGTATCCGAGACCGACGACCGCAACAGTGGTTTTGTCGTTTCGTTGAGCCTTCACGGAAATATCCCTCTTGTTCTGTTTATGGAAGATTGCCGCACCGGGCGCTTTTCCCGGCGCGAATCCTGAAGCAAGGGCGGCGCGTCAGCCTTCTTTTTTCAGTCCCAACCGGCTCATGAGATCGTAAAGCGAAGGACGGCTGATGCCAAGAATTTCCGCCGCGCGCGCAATATTGCCGTTGGTTCGGGCCAATACCCGCACAACGGCCTGGCGTTCGGCAAGTTCGCGCACATGGCGCAGGTTGAGATGCTCCAGCGCCTCGTCGCCCGCGCTGCCAAGACCGAGATCGTCGGCGGTGATGCGGCTGCCATCGGCCATGATGACGGCGCGCTTGAGGCAGTTTTCCAGTTCGCGCACATTGCCCGGCCAGCCATGGGTTTCGATGGCCGCGATGGCGTCCTCGCCGAGTTGGAGCGCACTGCGCCCATTCTCCCGTGCAAAACGCTGCACGAAGTGATGCGCGAGCAGCACGGCATCGCCATCGCGCTCGCGCAAGGGCGGGATCGTCACCACGATTTCCGCCAAACGATAGTACAGGTCTTCGCGGAACAGGCCCGCCTGTATCTGGGCGCGAAGGTCGCGGTGGGTGGCGCAAACGACGCGAACATCCACCGGAATCTCCTGCCGGCCCCCGAGGCGTTCGATCACCCGCTCTTGCAGGAACCTCAAGAGCTTGGCCTGGAGCGGCATGGGCAGATCGCCGATTTCATCGAGAAACAACGTGCCTTTATGGGCGATTTCGATCTTGCCGGGCGTCTGGCGGACTGCGCCGGTAAAAGCGCCTTTTTCGTAGCCGAAAAGTTCGCTTTCGAGCAGGCTTTCGGGAATCGCCGCGCAGTTGATGGCGACGAATCTTTCTTCGGCGCGCGGCGACAGCACATGCAGTCCGTGCGCCAGCACTTCCTTGCCGGTGCCGCTGTCGCCGAGGAGCGCCACGGTCACCGAAGCCGAAGCAACCCTTTCGACGGTACGGCAGATTTTCAACATGCCGGCATCGCGCGTAATCAGCCCCGCCACCGAACCCGCCTTGGCCTGTTGCAACTTTCTGTTCTCGGCTTGCAGATCGTAGAGGCGGAAAGCGCGCTCGATGGTCAGCGTCAATAGTTCCGGCTCGAACGGTTTGCTGAAGAAGTCGTAAGCGCCCATGCCGACGGCGCGTACCGCATTTTCGCGGTCGTGCTGGCCGGTCAGGACGATGATTTTGGTGTCCGGCGCCAGCGCCAGCGTTTCGCCAAGCAGCGCGAAGCCCTCGCTCACATCGTCGGGCGCGGGCGGCAACCCCAGATCCATGGTCACCACCGCCGGTTCAAAGCGGCGCATCTGTGCAATCGCGCTCTCGCGGTCATCCGCCATCAGGGTCTCGAAACCGTCGAAGGCCCAGCGCATTTGTTTCTGCAAGGCCGGATCGTCCTCGACGATCAACAAGGTTCGCCGTTTTTCAGTCAAGCTTTTCTCCTTCCTGTACCGCGTCCAGCCGTTCGTGCAAAGGGAGTTCGATGCTCACCTTCGTTCCAATGCCTTCCGCACTCTCATACGACACATCCCCCCCCAGTTCGCGGACGTACCGGCGGGTTTCGTATACGCCAATGCCCATGCCGCTCGCCTTGGTTGTCTCGAACGGGTGCGAAAGGCGCTCGCGGATGAAAGTTTCCGACATGCCGCAGCCGGTGTCTTCCACCATGATGCGTACCCGCCCCTGGTCGCAGGCGGCGAGCGTGATGACCACGCTCCCCGTCTCCGGCGTGGCTTCGAGCGCATTTTGCACGACATGTCCAATCACGCGCTCAAGCCGTTCAGGATGTGCTTGTACCACAAACGCGTCGCACGACTGCGACAATCTGAGTTCCACGAGAGGGCGCTGCTCCCGCTTGGCATGACAAATATTTTCCAGCGTCTTCACCAGGCCGAGTGCGCGCGGCGAATCGATCGAACGCTTTTCCTGCAATTGCGCCATCAGGCCGCGCATCCTCGCCTCGACGTGCGCCACCGTTTCGAGCATGTCGGCCTGGAATTCGGGGTTGTCCTTGTGACGTTCGGCATTGCGCAGCATCAGCGACAACTGGGCAACGAGGTTTTTGAGGTCATGGACGACAAAAGCCGACATGCGGGTGAAGGATTCAAATTTTCGCGCTTCCAGCAAATCCTCGACCGCCAGCATCCGCTCCAGATCGCTGGCCGCCTGGTGCCGGGCGGTCTTGAGCAGGTCGAGGACTTCCCAATTGATCTCGAACCGCGTCCGCGGCGCGGCAAGCAGGACGAATCCGATCACGCCCATGTCCCCGATGAGCGGAATCAACAGCCAGGCATCGGGAAAAACCGCCGCCAGCCAATCCGGCAGCGCCAGCTTGGGATAGGCTGCCGAACTGCGGCGATATTCTTCGAGATTGATGATCCAGTCCCGCTCGCGCATGAAACGCAGCAAGGGGCTGTCGGCCGTTTCCGTCACATCCACCGCCGGATAATTGACCCGGGCATGGACCGTGTAGCAGCCATCGGCCTCCGCGCCGCTTCGCAGCCACAGCGCGCCGCCGGGGCTTTCCACCAGGTTGGCGAGCGCGGTCACGACCGAGCGGCCCAGATCGAGTTGCCCATTGGCCGCCGACAGGGACTTGGTGAACCGCAGCCATTCGGTACGGTAATCGTAACGGTAGCGAAACAGATGCTTGCTGATGAATACCCGCAGTTTGGCGCGCTGCGATGTCGATGTCATGAACACCGCCAGCAGCAGCAGCGCCGCGAACAGCAGCATCGTCTGCAAAGCCTTTCCCCACTCGCCGCCGAAGTTGCGCACGTAGTAGCCCACGACGGACACCGCAAGCAGATAGAACCCGGAAATACCCAGCGCCGTGGTATGGAAAACCACTTCGCGCGATAGGGATATGCGCAGCGACCATGAGGGATTGCGCGCGCTCGACACCGCTACCAACGGGAGAATCAGCGCATGGGCGGGGCCGCGCACGACCCAGATGACGGGATTGGGCCGTCCGAACAAGAAAGCATCGGCGAAAAAATACAGGTCGAATATAAAGGCGGCGCACAGCCCTATGCACAGCGGCTTCAGCGCCAGACGCATATCCCGGTCGATGCCGCGGTAGAGCTGCTCGACCAGCACCAGTCCCAGAATCGAAGTCGCCATCGACCCGCCGAGATTCATCTTGAGCGCCCTGGCATCCGTCGCCAGGCCGAGACCGAGAGCGATCACCCCGGCCGCCTGCGCCCCGAGCAGCCCGACCGAGGTGGCGAGGAAACGGTTCCAGTTTCCGCGCAGCAAGGGACGCAGCAAAATCAGCAAAAACCCGAGCCAGCCCGCGGCGCACAACACATCCAGCCCGGACATCCAGAGATAACGCCCATGCGAAGGCGAATGGGCATACCACAGGCTCGACGCCGCCCAGCCGCAGGACAATACCACCGTCAACAGCAGGAGGCCCCCGACCAGCGCGCCGCGCCATGCCGCATACAAGTAAAGCGCAAACCCGACAAAGACGGCCACGGTCAGGCCGTAACTCCAGTCCGCGAGATCCATCAGCGTCATGGATTCATTCATCGAAAATCGACTCCGGTTCGGAACCTCCCCCTTCAGGGGGAGAATCGCATACAGGCAGGGCATGGCCCCTTCTGTATCGACGGCGCGCCAGCCGCGTCCGTCCGCTCACCGCGCGCCCTTGCCCATCAGCACCACATGGACGGTTTCGAGCAGGACGAGCATATCGAGCACCAGCGTGTGATTTTTGACGTAATACAGGTCGTATTGCAACTTTTGCGTCGCTTCGTCCGCCGGGGAGACCTCCTGCCGGTATCGCACCTGCGCCCAACCGGTGATGCCCGGCTTGACGCAATGGCGTATGCCGTAAAACGGAATCTCGCGCGCCAGGCGATCGACGAAATAGGGCCGCTCCGGGCGCGGTCCGACCAGGCTCATGTCCCCCACGAGCACGTTCAGCAACTGCGGCAGTTCATCGATGCGCAGCCAGCGGATGATGCGTCCGATCCGCGTGATCCGGCCATCGTCCGAAGCCGTCAGAAGCGGCTCTCCTTTTTTTTCGGCATCGGGACGCATGCTGCGAAACTTGAGAACCCTGAAGACCTGGCCGCCCAGCCCGACCCGTTCCTGACGGTAAAACACCGGGCCGCGATCCTCGGACACGATCAGGAGCGCGGCCACGATCTGCAAGGGCAAGCTCAGGATCAGCAAAACAGCGCCCACCGCCAGATCGAACATGCGCTTGACGAACACTTGCCGCAAGGACTGCCGGAAACCGTCGCCGTAAATCAGCCAGCTCATGCGCAGGGAATCGAGCCGCACCTGCCGGCGAACCCTTTCGTGGAACGAAGACAAATCGAAGATCTTCAGGCCGAGAAGCTTGCAATCGAGCAGTTCGCGCACAGGCAATGCGCTGCCGCGCCGTTCACGCACGGCAACGATGATTTCGTCGATTTTCAACTGCCTGACCACGTTGACGAGGCTGCCGGCGGAGATGATTTTTCCGGCATCGACGAGCTTTTCCTCGTCGCCTTCCGAAGAAAAAAAGCCCTGCACTTCCACCCTTCCCTGTTCCGGGCGCAACAAAATGCGCTGCACTTCCAGCGCGTCCTCGCCAGCGCCGATAACCAATATGCGGGGAGCAAAAAGCGACGAAGCCTGGCTGCGATTGATGGATACCCGCAAAATCAGTACGGCCAGGGAGAACGCAAGCACCTGGGCCTGCATCGCCAATGAAGAAAAGCCGCCCCATGGCAGAAACAGGATAAGGCCGTAAGCCACGGGCAAACAAAACAGCACGGCCAGCACGAGGCGCGCAAACGCGATGCGCGGACTGTCCTCATCCACCGGCCTGTACAGGCCGAACGCAAAACTGACGACCACCATCGTCATAGCGTAGCCCAGCGCCGACAGGAACAATCCTTCCCCTTCCATTTCGCCGGAGCGAGGCAGGAAAAAAGCCGAGGCGACGACGATTACCATGAACAGGAATAAATCGAGACAAAGCCGCCGCACGACATGCAGCGGGAAATAATGGCTAAATATTCTCAGCATGACATTTCCGAAGACCCGGCGCCGTCCGGGCAAACACATGAACGAATAAACAAACAGCCTTCACCTTGCATTGACTACAATAACGGTTAGCTATTGATTGTATCAATCATTTTCTCCGGCGTATATTCTTCTGATATGCGACCGCCCGGTATTGGCCGGGGTTTTTTATACGGAACATGAAAAACTTTCCCGATGCGGCAAATGCCGGATCCGCTTTTTCATTCCGGACGACCCGAATCCACGCCGGGCGTCGCCCGCAAGCGATCAATCCATGCCCCACTTTTGCAGTCTGTAGCGCAACTGCCTGAGCGTCATCCCGAGCTTGCGCGCCGCCGCCGAACGGTTCCAGTGGGTTTCGTCGAGGGCTTTCAGCATGCGCTCACGCTCGTTGTCGAAGATTTCGCCGGCGTCGGCGGCGGTATCGTTATCTTCCTCCAGCGCGACAACGGGGCGCATGCTGTTCGCCAAACTGTCCAGGCCGAGGTCGCCCGCGCCGATGACTTCGCTCTCGCAAAGCGCGCAAGCGCGTTCGAGAAGGTTTTCCAGTTCACGCACATTGCCGGGAAACGAGTATTGCCGCAGGGCGGACAGGGCCTCCGGCGAGAGAGCGCGCCGCGGAGCGCCATCGCGTTCGGCCAGGCGCGCAAGGACATGCGCGGCAAGCCTGGGGATGTCTTCCAGGCGTTCGCGCAGCGGCGGCACGCGCAAGGCGATGACGTTGATGCGGAAATAGAGATCCTGCCGGAAACGGTTTTCCGCCACGAGCTTTCCGAGGTCGTGATGCGAAGCCGAGAGGATGCGCACGTCGACCGCTTCTTCGGCCTGCGCGCCGACCGGACGGACGGCGCGTTCCTGGATGGCGCGCAGAAGCGCGGCCTGCATGGAAAGCGGAAGATCGGCGACTTCGTCGAGGAACAGCGTGCCGCCGTCGGCGGCCTGGAAAAGACCGTTTTTGTCCGCCGCCGCGCCGGAAAAACTGCCCTTGCGATGGCCGAACAGTTCGCTTTCCATGAGTTCGTGCGGAATCGCGCCACAGTTGACGGGGACGAAGGGGCCGGCGGCGCGCATGCCGAGCTTGTGGATCAGGCGGGCGATGACTTCCTTGCCGGTGCCGGATTCGCCATGGATGAAGACCGGCGCTTGGGTGCGGGCGAGTTTTTCGATTTGTCCGCGCAGCTGCGCCACGGCGGGGGCGCTTCCGATGAAGCCGCCGCGTCCGCCCGCGCTGGCGGAAGCGGCCGCGGCGGATGAAGCGCCGGACGGCGGCTGGAGTTCGAGGGCGTGGCGCACCAGTCCGCGCAGCGCCGCAAGTTCGATGGGTTTGGTGACGAAATCGAAAGCGCCGAGTTTGAGTGCGCGGATCGCGGTCTCGATGCTGCCGAAGGCGGTGATGACGGCGACCGGCAGGCCGGGACGCTGGCGCTGGATGTATTCGACGAGTTCCAGCCCATCGCCGTCGGGCAGGCGCATGTCGGTCAGGCAAAGGCGGTAGTTGGCCTGCCGGATGAAGTCGCGCGCTTCGGCAAGCGAACCGGCGCTGTCCGCGCCGAGGCCCATGCGCAACAACGAAAGCGCCAGCAGTTCGCGGATGTCCGCTTCGTCGTCGACGATGAGGATGTCCTTGGCGATGGCGCGGTTCCGGCGCTCGGGGATGGCGGTCATGGCTGGCTGCGTCCGGTCAGGATGAAATGCGCGCCGGAGATGGCGGGGTCGCCGTCCAGCAGGTCGAGGCTGAATCCATTGGCTTCGGCCAGTTCGCGCGCGATGTAAAGCCCGAGACCGGTGCCTTTGGCATGCGTGGTGAAGAACGGCTCGAACAGGTGGACGCGGGCCTGTTCGTCCAGGCCGGGGCCATCGTCGCTCACATGGACGCTGATCTGGCCGTTGCCCGCATCGACGGCGTCGACGCGGACCGCGCCGGGTTCGCCGCTGCAATAACGGCGGGCATTGGCAAGCAGATTGCCGAGAATCCGATGCAGGTGGCTGCGGTCTATGCCCAGGGTCAGCGCCGGGTCGATGTCGGCCTGGAAAATGGCTCTTTCATTTTCGCTATGCAACCCGGCTTCATCGAAAAGCCCGGAGACGAAACCGGCCAGGGACAAGGCTTCGGGATGCGCTCTTTCACGCCGTCCAAGGGCGAGCACATCGCGGATCATGTACTCGATGCGCCGGGCGTTGTCTTTGACGATATGCGCCAGCCTCACTTGCATGTCGCCGCGCTTTTCTTCGCAGAGAAGCTCGGCGGCCTGCGTGACCGCCGACAGCGGGTTGCGGATTTCGTGCGCCATGCTGGCGGTGAGGCGTCCGAGCGAGACGAGCTTGAGTTGTTGCATGCGGCGCTGGATGTCTTCCAGGTCGGTCAGGTAAATGAGCTTGTCGCCTTCGATGCCATTGCTGCCGCCCGCGACCCGGCAGCGCAGCAGACGGCGGGTTCGTCCCAGGGTGATGAGCTGCCCGACTTCGCTGGCGGCCGCATGGCGGCAGAGTTCGGCCAGGGCGGCGTCGACTTCGGCAAGCGGGCGGCCTTCGATGCGGGCCTGGCCCAGCAGCGTACAGGCCGAAGGGTTGACCTGCCGCACGATGCCGTCGGCGCGCAGGACGATGACGCCATCCTGCATGTCATGGATGATATGGGCGTTGATGGCCTCTTGTTGCGCGAGTTCCACGCTCCGCTCGGCGGCGAGCGCGGCATTGCTCCGGGCGCGCAGGGCCAGCAGACGCGCCATGATGGCGATGCCGAAAAAAGAACTGCACGTCAGCGCCACCTGGAAGGCGTCTCCCGCTTCCTGCCTGCCGCCCGCGAGCGCGCGCCAACTGTTCTCCATCAGCACGGCGACCGTGGCCAGCGCCGCCATGAGCAGGACGATCCGCCCTTCGGTCAGGAGACCGGAACCGGCAAGGACGATCATCATCAGCACGGGGATGCCGCTCTGGTAGCCGCCGCTCGTTTTCATGACGATGACGAGAACCGCCAGGTCGATGAAGCCCTGGAGCATCATCAGCCGGGCAAAGCCGATGCGGCGTCCCGCTTCCGGCACCCCCAGGACGAGAATGAGCAGCAGGTAGACGAGCGCGACGGCCCCGAACAACTTCGGCGCTTCAAAGCCGAGGCCGAAGCGCGAGCCAAGGGTGAGGAAAAACCCGGCGACAACGAGCCGGAACAAGCTGAAATAGCGCAAGGCCCTGCGCCGCGCGGGATCGTAGTCCGTTTCCGCCGGGACGGCGTTCATCGCCCGACCGCTTCGGCTTTGTTTTTTTCTTCGTGAACGCGGCGGTGTTCCTCGCAGCAGAAAAACCCGTCCGCCGCGCGCAAGCCTTCGCTTTCGGGCACATGGACGCCGCAAACGTCGCAAGCCCGTACATGCTCGGGCGCTCGCGCCTGGGGCGGGCCGCGGCCGAACCGGAAGCCCCCGCCAGACCGCCCGCCGCCGCCCGCGCCGCCTTGGGCCGATTGGCCGCGCCGCCCGAACAGGATGCCGAACAAGCCGCGCAATATGAGCCCCAACACGCCGAGGCCGATGAGGATGAAAACGAGGAGAAAAAGCAAGATCAGTTTGAGCACGCCGATCCCCGCCGCCGAACCGTGGATAAAGAAAGGAGGGAGTCTATCATCACCGCCATGCCGGTCGCGGTTCCATGAATGCATCCAGATGACGTACTTCCGCTTTCCGCCGCATCGTTTACCGCCCCGCGACGACGAGATAATGCCATCATCGTGCCGCCCGACACGATCGCGCCCGCTTTTTATCACAACCCACTTGCAAGCCTGTCCAGAGCCTCTTTATCATCGCCCGCTTCAACCACTTCGACGGGCAGTCACCCGACATCGGCCTGGGCGGTATGAGCAAACAACTGATCATCGCGGAAAAACCTTCGGTGGCGCAGGACATCGCCCGTGCGCTCGGCGGTTTCACCAAGGAGAAGGATTACTTCGAGTCCGACGGTTATGTGCTGTCGTCGGCCGTGGGCCATCTTCTCGAACTGGCGGCGCCCGAGGAATTCGAGGTCAAGCGCGGCAAATGGACGTTCGCCCACCTGCCGGTAATCCCGCCGCATTTCGCCCTGAAACCGATCGAAAAGACCAGCGACCGGCTGCGGCTCCTCACCCGCCTCATCAAGAGAAAGGACATCGCCGGTCTCATCAATGCCTGCGACGCGGGACGCGAAGGCGAGTTGATCTTCAATTTCATCGTGCGCCACGCGGACGCGAACAAACCCATGCAGCGACTGTGGCTGCAATCCATGACCGCGACCGCGATCCGCGACGGTTTCGCGCGCCTGCGCGCCGCCAGCGAAGTCGATGGCCTGCGCAACGCCGCCGAGTGCCGCGCGGAATCCGACTGGCTGATCGGCATCAACGGCACGCGGGCGATGACCGCGTTCAACTCGAAAACCGGCGGTTTCCACCTCACCACGGTCGGCCGGGTACAGACGCCGACACTGGCGATCGTGGTCGAGCGCGAAGAAAAAATCCGCAAGTTCAAGCCGCGCGACTATTGGGAACTGGAAGCCCGTTTCGCCTGTGCGGCGGGCGAATACAACGGACACTGGTTCGACGAACATTTCAAGAAGCCCGAAGGCGACGAGCATGCCAACGCGCAAAGGCTGTGGGACAAAACCCGCGCCGAAGCCATTCGCGGCAAATGCGCGGGCCAGCCGGGCACGGTCACGGAAGAATCCAAACCCGCGACGCAGATCTCGCCGCCGCTGTTCGACCTCACCAGCCTGCAACGCGAAGCCAACGGACGTTTCGGCTTTTCGGCGCGCGCCACCCTGCAATTGGCGCAAGCCCTGTACGAAAGACACAAAGTACTGACCTACCCGCGAACCGACTCGCGCGCCCTGCCGGAAGACTACCCCGGCACGGTGAAAGACATCCTGCGCGGCCTGCCGGAAGCCTACGCGCCATTCGCCGCCGAAATCGCGCGCCGCGACTGGGTCAAGCCGAACAAGCGTATTTTCAACAACGCCAAGATTTCCGACCACTTCGCCATCATCCCCACCGGCGCGCTGCCGAAAAGCCTGACGGAGCCTGAGCAGAAGATTTACGACCTGGTGACGCGCCGTTTTCTCGCCGTGTTCTATCCCGCCGCCGAATACCGCGTCACCACCCGGATTACCCGCGTCGTCGACGAAGCCTTCAAGACCGAAGGCAAGGTACTGGTCAGCGCCGGCTGGCTCGCCGTCTACGGCAAGGAAGCCGCCAATGCGCGCGAAGAAAGCGGAGAAAACGCGCAACTGGCTCCCGTGACCGCCAATGAAACGGTACAGACCGAGGAAATCCTGCTCCGCGCCCTGCAAACCCGGCCGCCGGCGCGCTTCAACGAAGCCACGCTACTGTCGGCGATGGAAGGCGCGGGCAAGATGGTCGACGATGAAGAATTGCGCGCGGCGATGGCCGGGCGCGGCCTGGGCACCCCCGCCACGCGGGCGCAGATCATCGAAGGGCTGATCGCCGAGCAATACCTGTACCGCGAAGGACGCGAACTGATCCCCAGCGCCAAGGCGTTCTCGCTCATCACCCTGATAAGGGGGCTGGGCATCGACGCGCTGGCTTCGCCCGAACTCACCGGCGGTTGGGAATACAAGCTCGCGCGCATGGAGCGCGGCGAACTGTCGCGCGAAGCGTTCATGCACGAAATCGCCGGCATGACCCGCGATGTGGTCGAGCGCGCCCGGCGCTTCGAGTCCGACACCGTACCGGGCGATTTCGCCACCCTCGCCGTCCCCTGTCCGAAATGCGGCGGCATGGTGAAAGAAAATTACAAAAAATTCGCCTGCCAGAAATGCGGCTGGAGCACATGGAAAATCGTCGCGGGCCGCCAGTTCGAGATCGGCGAGATCGAAACCCTGCTGCGCGAAGGCCGCGTCGGCCCGCTGCTGGGCTTTCGCAACAGAATGGGACGGCTTTTCAACGCCGAAGTCATCCTCAACGACGAAAAACAGCCCACTTTCGATTTCGGCCAGCCCAGGGAAGGCGAAGCCGCCGAGGCGGTCGATTTTTCCGGGCAGGAAACCGTCGGCGTCTGCCCGAAATGCCAGGCCGGCGTCTTCGAGCACGGCATGGCCTACGTCTGCGAAAAAGCGACCGGCCCGGAAAGAAGCTGCGATTTCCGCTCGGGCAAGATCATCCTGCAACAGCCGATCGAGCGCGAACAAATGCAAAAGCTTCTTGCCGAAGGCAAGACCGATTTGCTGCGCGGCTTCGTTTCCGCCCGCACGAAGCGTAAATTCTCCGCCTTCCTCGTGCGCGGCCCGGATGGCAAGGTCGGCTTCGAGTTCGAGCCGCGCGCGCCGAAAGCGAAAGCGGGCGCGGCGGAAGGCAAGACCGCGAGTGAAAAGCCGGCGGCGAAGCGTTCGGCGAAAAAGAAAGAAGCCTGAAAAAACCTTGATTACCCCATCCCTGCCCGGACTCGTGCAAGACGTTGAAAAACGCCGCACTTTCGCCATCATCTCCCACCCCGACGCCGGCAAGACCACGCTCACCGAAAAGCTGTTGCTTTTCGGCGGCGCGATCCAGCTTGCGGGCACGGTCAAGGCGCGCAAATCGGCGCGGCACGCGACTTCCGACTGGATGGAAGTGGAAAAGCAGCGCGGTATCTCCGTGACCAGTTCGGTGATGCAGTTCGAGTATCGAGGCCATACGATCAACCTGCTCGACACGCCGGGGCACGAGGACTTTTCCGAGGACACTTACCGCGTGCTGACCGCCGTCGATGCCGCGGTGATGGTGATCGACGCCGCCAAGGGGGTCGAAGCGCAAACGGTCAAGCTGCTCGAAGTCTGCCGCCTGCGCGATACGCCGATCATCACCTTCATCAACAAGCTCGACCGCGAAGTGCGCGAACCCTTCGACCTGCTGGCCGAAATCGAAGATGCGCTCAAGATCGCCTGCGCGCCCGTCACTTGGCCGATCGGCATGGGCAAGGCTTTTCGCGGCGTCTATCACCTGCTCGACGACCGCATGCTGGCTTTCGCCGCCGGGGAAGAACACCGCATCGACACCGATGTGATCGCGGGCCTCGGCAACGCCGAACTCGACCGCCGCTATCCCGCCGAAATCGGTCAAGTGCGCGACGATGTCGCCCTGCTGCACGACGCCTCGCCGCCGTTCGCATTGGCCGATTTCCTTGCCGGTCGCCAAAGCCCGGTATTTTTCGGTTCCGGCATCAACAATTTCGGCGTGCAGGAAATCCTGCAAGCCCTGATCGACTGGGCGCCGCCGCCGCAAGCGCGCATCGCGGCCACGAACGACGCCGAAACACGCACGGTGCAGCCCGCCGAGTCCGCCTTCACCGGCTTCGTCTTCAAGATCCAGGCCAACATGGATCCCCGCCACCGCGACCGCATCGCGTTCTTTCGCATTTGCTCGGGCCGCTACAGTCCGGGAATGAAAGTGCGGCATGTGCGCGACGGACGCGAAATGAAACTCGCCAACGCCCTCACCTTCATGGCCAATGAACGGGTGCTGAAAGAAGACGGCGTCGCCGGAGACATCATCGGCATCCACAACCATGGCCAGTTGCAGATCGGCGACACCCTGACCGAAGGCGAAACGCTCGCCTTCAGAGGCATACCCTATTTCTCGCCGGAGCTTTTCCGCGCCGCGAGATTGCGCGATCCGCTCAAATCCAAGCAATTGCAGAAAGGCTTGCGGGAACTCGGCGAAGAAGGCGCGATACAGGTCTTTGAACTCGAAGGCGGGCAAATGCTGCTTGGCGCGATCGGGCCATTGCAGTTCGAGGTCGTCGCCCAACGCCTCAAGGACGAATACCGGGTCGACGCCCTGTTTGAAGCCGCCGACATCTACACCGCGCGCTGGCTCACTTTTCCCGACGAAGCCGCCCGCCGCAACTTCGCGCGCGAACAGACCCTGCGCCTGGGGCAAGATGTCGACGGCAACTTGGTCTATCTTGCCAGCAGCCGCTACAACCTCGAAGTGACGATGGAGAAATGGCCGAAGGTGGCTTTCCACATCACCCGCGAGCACGGGCAGGTGCTCGCCTGATATCGGTTTTCGATGAATACATCCGGACACGACGAAAACACGGCCCGGCGCATGGGGCGCGGCATGGCATGGCTGGCGGCGTTGTCGCTGCTCGGCCTGTTGTGGCTGTTCTTTGAAGGCATCGAGACGCGGCGCGACAACCCCAACCGCAAACTCGCCACCGTCCCCGGCGGCGCGACCGAATTGGCGCTGAAGCGCAACCGCGCCGGTCATTACATCGCGCCCGGCACGATCAACGGCCAGCCGGTCACTTTCATGCTCGACACCGGCGCGACCCAAGTGGCGCTCCCCGCAAGGCTGGGGGCCAGCCTCGGCCTGTCCGCCGGGCCGGCCGTGCGGATATCCACCGCCAACGGTTACGTCGAAGCGCGCTTGACGGTCATCGACGAACTGGGCCTCGGCCCCTTCGTCGCCCGGCAAGTCCAGGCCAGTCTCAATCCCGGAATGGATCACGACGATACCATCCTGCTCGGAATGAACGTCCTCAAGCGGCTGACATTCACGCAGGACGGAGATACGCTGATCCTGCGGGCGCTGCCGCCGCAGTGAGCTTGCCCCGCCCGATGCGGGGACGGACGGTTCAGACCGGATTGGGCAAATCGAGAAAATCGGCTTCCAGCCCCAGTTCATCGCGCAGGTAGCGCGCCAGGGCCTGTACGCCGTAACGTTCGGTGGCATGATGCCCCGCCGCAATATAGGGCACGCCGGATTCCCGCGCCAGATGGGTCGTCGGCTCCGAGATTTCTCCCGACACATAAACATCGGCCCCGGCGGCAATCGCTTGCTCGAAAAGCCCCTGCGCGCCCCCGGAACACCAGGCGACGCGCGCCACGGTACGCGCGCCGTCGCCCACTATCAAAGGCTCGCGTCCCAGTTTCGAGGCAAGTTCCGCCGCAATGCCGCTCGCGCTGATCCCGGTCTCGCCCGGCGAGCCGATCCAGCCCAGATCCTGGTCGCCGAAATGGCCTTCGCCCTCCCAGGCCATGAGCCGCGCAAGCTGGGCATTATTGCCGAGCAAGGGATGCGCATCGAGAGGCAGGTGATAGACAAGCAAGGAAATATCGTGCTTGAGCAAGCTGCCGATCCGGCGGCGGCGGATGCCGGTGATGCGTCTGTCCTCGCCGCGCCAGAAATAGCCGTGATGCACCAGCAATGCATCGTAGCCGCCCGCCGCCGCGGCATCGACCAGCGCCTGGCTCGCCGTCACGCCGCAAAGCACCCGCCGCACGTCCGGACGCCCTTCCACTTGCAGCCCGTTTGGGCAATAATCGCGCAACCGCGCGACTTCCAGCAAGCCGTCGAGATGCCGGTGCAATGCATCCAGCCGCATGTTTCCCCGCATGCTTCTTTTCTCCCACGTTTTCCGGGGCTTTTCCCCGTTCTCAGGCCGTCATTATGCGTCGCTTGTGGTTGATTTTCGCGCAAGCGGTGACGATCAGCGTTGCCGCTCTTTTCGTCGTCAACACGCTCAAGCCCGAATGGCTGCGCTGCACGGCCGCAAGGCCCCCGGCGGTCACCGTCATCGAAGCCGCCGCGCCCGCGCCCGGCGCGGGCGTCAGCACCTATGCCGAAGCAGCGCGGCAAGCCCTGCCGGCGGTGGTGCACATCTATACCCGGCAAGCGGCCAAAGTGCCCAACCATCCGTTGATGAACGATCCGCTGTTCCGCCGCTTTTTCGGCACGCCGGAGCGCAACGGCCTGGGTTCGGGCGTCATCGCCAGTCCGCAGGGCTTCGTCCTCACCAACAACCACGTCATAGACGGCGCGGATGAGATCGAAGTCGTCCTCAACGACGGGCGCAAATTCGACGTCCGCCTCGTCGGCCGCGACCCCGATACCGATCTCGCCGTACTCAAGCTCGACGCCGACGCCGTCCTGCCCGCAATCAGCTTCGCGCCGGTCGACAGCCTCGCCGTGGGCGACGTGGTACTGGCGATCGGCAATCCCTTCGGCATCGGACAGACGGTCACGATGGGCATCGCCTCGGCGCTCGGCCGCCATCATCTCGGCATGAGCGCCTTCGAGAACTACATCCAGACCGATGCCGCGATCAACCGCGGCAACTCGGGCGGCGCGCTCGTCGACAGCGCCGGACGGCTGGTCGGCATCAACACCCTGATTTATTCGACGGGTTCCGGCGAAAGCGCGCTCGGCATCGGCTTCGCCATCCCGGTTTCGATCGCGCGCAGCGTGCTCGAACAAATCATCGCCCACGGCGAAGTGGTGCGCGGCTGGATCGGCGTCGAAATGCGCGAGATCACCCCGGAAGCCGCCGCCTCCTTCGACCTGCCGGCGAACGGCGGCGTATTGATCTACAGCGTCCTGAACGGCAGCCCGGCCAGCCAGGGCGGCATCATGCCCGGCGACGTCCTGGTGGCCATCGACGGGGAAAACATACAGGCGCCCGGCAGGCTGCTCGATTCGATCGCGGCGCTCCCCCCTGGGCAAACCGTGGCGTTTCGCCTCCTGCGCGCCCGCAAGGAAATCGAATTGAAGATCACGGTCGGACGCAGGCCGACACCCGACGCGCGGCGCTGAGCGCGCTTTTCCACGCATATCACTGTCGCGGGACTTTACACAGCCATGACGCAACGCGAAGATTGCCGGGAAACCTCCGCCTTTTCCCGGCCCGCTCGCGAAAACTGGCCGGAGAACGATTTTCTGTCATAGCTGGCGTTTTCTTGTCATGCCCGCATGGCCGTTTCGGAACAAACCTGTGTCGATAAAATTTACACATTTAAACAACAAACACACTATTTCATTTTTTTTCAATTACTTAAAAACAAGGCACGCAAATTGCTACGGACTGGTACGCAAAGTTGTCCGGATGTATGCCTCAACTCTCGGGCGAGGTAATCCGGCAAGTCATTGGTAACGAAAAGGAGTTGAACATGATGCCCAAATTCAAACGTATCGCCCTGGCAGTCAGCGCGGGCGTCTTCCTGGCGGCGACGTCCATGGCCCATGCAGCGCCCAAGCCGGAAGATCCGCTCCGTCTGAACAAAGGCGACAAGTTCAAGGAAACCGCAATCGACGAAAATGGAAATAAGGCCGTGCTTGGCGGGTCGCTTTTCGTGTCCGACCCGAGCAAGCCCGTCGTCTTCACGTTCATTGCCGACGACGACCTGTTCCACAACGACAAAACCTACTACTGGCGCGACGGCCTGGATGGCGAATGGCAGGTGCTTTTCGATGAGGACAAGTTCAGGAGCTACAAAAAGGGAACGACGTTCTCCGAAACACTGAACGCGACCTCGGACGAGGTGTTCTTTGCGATATCGGTCAACTACACAACCCTCAAGAAGGCTGAACGGGGTGTCTACTTGTGGTCGACGGGCAATGGTTCGCTGAACGAGACTCCCTCAAGCTTTGGCGGCGATAAGAACGCAGCCCACTCCTACGTGTTCTACGACTATCACGCAGAGAACGTGGCGCTCATCGGCTTCGAGGACACGCGCAGGTTCATCGCCGACGACTGGGACGACGCTATATTCACTGTGTCCAACGTACAGGGAATCCGCCCTGTTGTTCCGCCAACGCCGCCAATCACCCCCTCTGTCCCGGAGCCGGAAACCTATGCCATGTTGCTGGCGGGTCTCGGCTTAATCGGCGCCATGGCGAGACGCCGCCGGACGTAAAGACAGATCACCGACGAAAGGGGGCGAAAACCCCCTTCGGATTGTCGACAAACCCCCGGTTTTCCGGGGGTTTTGTTTTTCGGGGTTGCCGTCTTCCGACCTTCAGTGCAGGTGTTGCGGGATTTGCCCGGCTTCGGTCTCGGGCATCTCCGCGTGTACGATTTCGCCTTCGGGCGAAGGATAGAGCGGCGCGCCGCAATCGTCGCAGTATTCGAGCGGAAAGCGGTGTTCGAGCGCCTTGATGACGCCAACGCCGCACTCCCGCAGCACGCCCTCGATTTCCGCCGGTACGTCGACGGCTTCGTCTTCCGCGCCCAAAAGCGGCCAGACGACGCCATGAACGACATCGCCATTGTCGGAAAGGGTGAAGCCTATCCGGTATTCTTCGATCTGCTCATCCCAGAATGGCGCAATGATCGCGCGCAGCTTGACCACCGGCACATCGAGCGAGGTAACGAGAAAGGCGACCGAAGCGCGCACCGAGTAAGAGCGGCTGGTCTTGTCGGCGGCGCGGCAGGCAGCGAAATAGGATTCGGGCAGCACGAATTCGAGCGCGCATCCGGGCAAGAGCGGCGCAAGGCATCCGCCGCCTTGGCCGCGCCATTGCTCCAGCGCCTCGGCGCGGCTGCCATCGACTTCCTGCCACCGAAAAACCGCCGCGCCGCGCGGCACGGCGACGGCGGCCAGCAGATAACGGGTATCGGAAAGAAACTGCGCCGTTTCCGACATGTCGTCGGTATCGACGTGCAAATCCTTGTCTTCGAGCGCGGCGCGGCCCAGGAGCCTGGCGAATCCGGCTGTGGCGCAATAGCCTTGCGGCAGTTGATCGGGGCTGAAAATAAAATCGGCCAATGCAATACGGGTATCCTGGGCAAGCACATGGGCGCGCAGGTGTACGCGCAGGTTGGCCAGCGCGGCGGCGGGCAAGACGCGGGCGGGAATGCGGAAACGCGACCATGCCAGCACCGGCGCGGCGATGAAGATGATGTCGTGCTTGTCGTCGAGTCCGGCGGGCGATTCGGTGCGCGACTCGATGAGATCGGCAAGTTCGTCATAACCGGGGCTGCCGCGATTGAATGCCTGGTTGAGCGCGGCATCGAGCGTATCTTCGTCATCGTGGGCGAGCGTCGCGTCGACGGCCACGGCAAGCCGGTCCTCCCAGTAAATATCCTCGATCCGGCAGCAGGACTCGGCCAGGCCGCCCGCCAGCCACAGGAGTTCTTCGGCATGGCGGCCAATGCCGCCGCGACGCTTGTTGCGCGGTCGTTTCATGTTGGGTTCCATTCAGGGAAACACATTATTCTAGCGCAATCCGGCGCTTTGTCTTTTTCCCGCCCGCGGCATCACGGCAAATGACAAGGCGGTAAAAGGGACGGCGGCTCGCCAGACGCGGCCTCGCCGATGGCCGCCCGATAGCCGCGCGCCGTCACTGGATCATCCCGGCTCCGACCGTATCGTTGCTGCTCTCGTCGATGACGATGAATGCCCCGGTAGCGCGATTGCCGGCGTAAGGGTCGGCAAAGACGGGCTGGCCGAGCTTGAAGCGCACGCGGGCGATGTCGTTCATGACGAGCTTTTCGGCGGGAAGCCGTTCCAGCGTGTTGACGTCCAGCTTGTGGGCGATGCCGGTGAGCCGGGCTTTCACTTCGCGCGTGGTGTGGCGGATGAGGAAGGTGCGCGCCCGGTCGAGCGGGGATTCCGAGAGCCAGCAGATGATGGCGTCGATCTCTTTGCACGCCTGGGGCGCGGCGGCGGCGGCAACGATCATGTCGCCGCGCGAGATGTCGATGTCGTCGTCGAGCAACAGGGTGACGGATTGCTCGGCAAGCGCCGCGCCGATGTCCTCGCCGCCCAGTTGCACGGACTCGACCGTGGTCGAAAGGCCCGAAGGCAGCACGGTCACGGCGTCGCCCGCCTTGACCGCGCCGGATTCGATCCGTCCCATGAAGCCCCGGTAGTCGTGCAACGCGGGGTTTGCGGCGTCCCGCGGGCGGCAGACGTATTGCACGGAAAAACGCAATGGCTCGGCATGTTCGCTATGCGCGAGCGGCGCGGCTTCCAGGATGTCGAGCAGGGTCGGCCCCCGGTACCAGCCGAGATTTTCGCCGCGCTCGACCACCATGTCGCCGTCCAGGGCGGAGATGGGGATGAAATGCACGTCCTCGATGCCGCGCTTGCCGGCGAATTCGAGATAGTCATCCACGATCTGCCGGAAAACGTCCCGCGAATGGCCGACGAGATCCATCTTGTTGACGGCGACGACGAGATGCGGAATGCCGACGAGGTGGGCGAGGATCGAATGCCGCCGCGTCTGGGTGAGCACGCCGCGCCGGGCATCCACCAGGATGACGGCGAGATTGGCGGTGGAGGCCGCCGTCACCATGTTGCGGGTGTACTGCTCGTGGCCGGGCGCGTCGGCGATGATGTATTTGCGCGTGCCGGTGGAGAAGTAGCGGTAGGCCACGTCGATGGTGATGCCCTGTTCGCGCTCGGCTTGCAGGCCGTCGGTGAGAAGCGACAGGTCGACGCCGGCGAGGCCGCGCTTTTGCGAGGTTTTTTCGATGGCGGTGAGGGTGTCGGCAAGCAGGGTCTTGCTGTCGTAGAGCAGCCGTCCGATCAGGGTGCTCTTGCCGTCGTCGACGCTGCCGCAGGTGAGAAAGCGCAGCAGGCCGTGGTCTTCGGGCGCGGTGAGGGTGGGAGACATCAGAAATAGCCTTCTTTCTTGCGTTGTTCCATGGATGCTTCGGAAGTCTGGTCGTCGAGGCGGGTCGCGCCGCGTTCGGTGATCGTAGTGGACGCGGTTTCCAGCAGAATTTTTTCCACCGTGTCGGCGTCCGATTCCACCGGAGCGGTGCAGGTGATGTCGCCGACGGTGCGGAAGCGCACCCGCAGATCGATCACCCGTTCGTCCTCGCCGGGAACGTTCAGGATGCCGCCGCTAGGGGCGGGGACGTTGACCGGCACGATCGCGCCCTGCCGGATCGTCACCGGGCGGGTGTGGGCGAAATAGATACCCGGCAATGCCAGTTTTTCGCGGGCGATGTATTGCCAAACATCGAATTCCGTCCAGTTGGAGATTGGGAAGGCGCGGATGTTTTCGCCCTTGTGCGTGCGGGCGTTATAAAGATTCCACAACTCGGGCCGTTGGTTTTTCGGGTCCCATTGCCCGAATTCGTCGCGGAAGCTCATGATGCGCTCCTTGGCGCGCGCCTTTTCTTCGTCGCGCCGCGCGCCGCCGATGCAGCAGTCGAAGCCGAATTCCTCGATGGCTTCCAGCAGCGTGACCGATTGATGGCGGTTGCGCGGCTCGTCCGGGCGCTTGAGGACGACCGTGCCGCGCCGCATGGAATCCTCCACCGTGCGCACGATCAGGCGCTCGCCCAGTTCAGCGGCGCGTTCGTCGCGGAACGCCGTGACTTCGCGGTAGTTGTGGCCGGTATCGATGTGCATGAGCGGAAAGGGAAAGCGTCCGGGCCGGAAGGCTTTTTCGGCGATGCGCAGCATGCAGATGGAGTCCTTGCCGCCGGAAAAGAGCAGCACGGGATTGGCGCACTGCCCGGCGACTTCGCGCATGATGTGGATGGCTTCGGCTTCGAGCCAGTCGAGATGGGTGAGCGCCCCGAGAGGAATAGTCATGGTGTTCATGTTTCCTTTCCGTTTCGGCGCGCCGTCACGCTTTCGCCATCGATTCCCCAATTGTCCGTCGCCACCTCGTCGATGACGACAACGGTGGTCGAGGGATTCTTGTCCAGCACGCGCGCCAGCAGCTCGGTGACGCCCCGGATGAGTTCGGCCTTTTGTGCGGCGCTGGGCGCTTCGGCGCCGCCGGTGACTTTGATGTTGACGTAAGGCATGCGGTTTCCTGTCGATGACGTGAGCGGGAAGGCGGGAGGCTCTATGAATGTGGAATGGATGCCGAAAACACGTTCAATACCACGACGCCCGCGGAGATCAAACCGATTCGAGACATGTTGCCACACGAATCGCCGTCATGTTTCATGGCTGCCGTCATCGGCCACTGCCTTGTTCCGCAGGTTCTTGTCATGCAATCCGCATTCCTTGCTCTCCGGCGCTTCCCACCACCAGCGCCCGGCGCGGAGGTCTTCGCCCAGGCTGATCGCGCGCGTGCAGGGGGCGCAGCCGATGCTGGGGTAGAAGCGTTCGTGCAGGGCGTTGCAGGGCACGTCGTGGAGGCGGATATAGGTCCAGACCTCGGTTTCCGACCAGTCGGCGAGCGGGTTCAGTTTGACGAGGCCGTGCGCGGTATCGGTTTCGCGCTGCGCCAGGCCGTCGCGGGTCGGGGATTGCGCGGCGCGCAGGCCGGTGATCCAGGCTTTTTTCCCGGCCAGCGCCCGTTGCAGGGGTTCAAGCTTGCGTACCCGGCAACAGGCGCGGCGCAGTGCCGCCGATTCGTAGAAGGCGTTGATGCCGTGCGCGCGCACGTAGGCTTCCACTGCGGCGGCTTCGGGGAAAAGGAGCTTGAATCGGGTGTGGTAGCGTGTTTCCAGTTCGGCGAGCAGGGCGTAGGTTTCGGCAGGCAGCCGTCCGGTGTCGAGCAGGAAGATTTCGACGGGCAGGCGGGCACTGGAAAGCATGTCGGTCAGCACGACGTCTTCCGCGCCCAGGCTGTTGGCAAAGGTCAGCGCCTCGCCGAATTCGGCGGCGGCCCCGGCGAGAAAATCCTGCGCCGCCGCGGTTTTCGCCGCCACCGCCGCGCGCAGGGCATCGGTGAGCGCGGGATGGATGGCGGGGTTGCGGACGGTCGAAGACGGAATCGTATCCAGGTTCATGTGCGTACTTCTTGCTGCGGGCGTCGTACCCGCCGCCACAGCGGGAGAGGATCGTCGACCGCGCCCTGGTAGGGGTGCGCGAACAGTCCGAGGTTGGCGGCGGCCTCTTCCAGTTGCGCGCGAGTGTAACGCCCGGCGCGGGGAACGAGCGTATCGAAGCCGCAACGGAACATGAAGGCGAAGTAGTCCCGCTGCACGTCGCCGATGGCCCACAGCGGCCCACGGTAGTGCAAGCGTTCGCGCAACAGGGCGGCGCTGGAATAGGCGCGGCCATCCGTGGCCTTGGGAAAGTCCAGCGCGAGCAAGGGCGCGGCGGCGAGATCGACGGCGGCGGCCAAAACCTCGACTTCTTCGCAGGCGTCCAGCCAGACGGCGATTTCCCCTGCGTCGAACCGCTGTTGCAATCCGTCGCGGCGGGCTTGCCACAGGGCCAGCGGTACGATGATCTTGCCCGCCGCGGGCACGGCAAGCCCGGCGAGCAGTTCCGGCGGAGCGGCGGCCTCTCCCGTGTTGCGCGCCAATCCCGCCTTGCCGGCGGCCCTGGGCCTGGGGGCGTTGCTGGCCGGGTAAGGGACGATCGTCCAGTCTTCTTCCCCGATGCGCCCTTCGACGCGGATGACTTCAAGCATGCTGCGGCTCCCGGCTTTCCTTTTTCCCGTCCTTTTCCTTGATGCCATATACCCGGCCCCTGAAAGGCTCGATCCCGATGCGGCGCAAGGTATCGATGAAGCGTTCCCCGAGTTGGCGCGCGTCGAGATAGACGGCGAGGATTTTGTCGACGATGGCGGGTATTTCTTCGGCGGGAACGGCTCGTCCAATGATTTCTCCCAGCTTGGCATCGACACCCTGCGCGCCGCCGAGCGAAACCTGATACCACTCCGCGCCGTCCTTATCCACGCCGAGAATGCCGATATGCCCGAGGTGGTGATGGCTGCAAGAGTTGATACAGCCGGAGATGTTCAGTTCGATTTCCCCAAGGTCGAACAGGCGGCCACGGTCGGCGAATCTCTCTTGCATCGCCTGCGCGAGCGGCAGCGAGCGGGCATTGGCCAGCCCGCAGAAATCGCCGCCGGGGCAGCAGATGAGATCGGTCAGCAAACCCGTATTGGGCGTTGCCAGGCCCGAGGCGCGGGCATCCCGCCACAGATCGGGCAATGCGTCCAGCCGCACGTCGCCCAGGATCAGGTTCTGGGTGTGCGTACTGCGGATGAGACCGAAACTGTAGCGTTCGGCCAGATCGGCGATGGCGTCCATTTCATTGGAAGTCACGTCTCCCGGAGCGCGGCCCGTGCGCTTGAGCGAGAGCGTCGCCGCGCGATAGCCGGGTTGTTTGTGGGGATGGACGCAGCGCGCCATCCAGGCGGCGAATTCGGCATCCTCGGCCTGCAAGGCGCGCAGGCGGTCGAGCGCGGCGGATTCGTCGCCCGCCGCTTCATACGGCGGCGGGGCGAAAAAAGCGCCGATGCGCGCCAGTTCCGCTTCGGTCAGGGTCGAGGGGCCGTCCCGGAGATGCGCCCATTCGGCATCGACCTGCTCGCGCAGCTTTTGCGCGCCGAGACTTTGCGCGAGGATTTTGATCCGCGCCTTGTAAAGATTGTCGCGCCGCCCGTAACGGTTGTAGACGCGCAGGATCGCCTCGCAATAATTCAGCAGTTGCCGCCACGGCAGCGCATCGTGCAGCGTTACGGCCAGCGCCGGCGTGCGCCCCAGCCCGCCGCCCGCCAGCACCCGCACTTTTACTTCGCCATCGCCGTCCTTGTAGAATGCAAGGCCCACGTCATGGACGCGCAAGGCGGCGCGATCCTGCCTCGCGCCACTGACGGCGAACTTGAATTTGCGCGGCAACTGGGAGAACTCCGGATGCAGGCTGCTCCACTGGCGCAGGATTTCGGCGAACGGACGCGGATCGACTTCTTCGTCCGCGGCGATGCCCGCCAGATGGTCGGCTGTAATACTGCGGATGCAACTGCCGGAAGTCTGGATGGCATGCATGCCGGCCTTCGCCAGTTCGGCCAGGATGTCGGGCACGTCGGCGATCCTGGGCCAGTTCAGTTGCAGATTCTGGCGCGTGGAAAAATGACCGTAGCTTTTGTCGTACCGGCGGGCGATGCGAGCCAGCACGCGCAATTGCGGACTGGACAGCAGCCCGTAGGGAATGGCGATGCGCAGCATCGGCGCATGGCGCTGCACATAGAGGCCGTTTTGCAGGCGCAGGGGGCGAAACTCTTCTTCCGTCAATTCACCCGCCAGATAGCGGCGCGTCTGGTCGCGGAACTGGGCCACACGGGCATCGACGAGGGCTTGATCGTAGGCATCGTATCGGTACATGATGAAGGCATTCCGTGTTAGTCTGGGCCGCAAGCCCCGACGGGTTGCGGTGCATCGTAAGCAGGATGTTAAGAATGGAAACGAAATTTGGGTTAGTCTTTAAGAAGATTTGATTATTAAGAGGTGAGGCATATGAACCTGCAACAATTGCGCTATGTCCATGAAGTCGCGCGCCATGGGCTGAACGTCTCGGATGCCGCCGAGGCGCTTTTCACCTCGCAGCCCGGCGTCTCGAAGCAGATTCGCCTGCTCGAATCCGAGTTGGGCGTGGAAATTTTCGTGCGTCACGGCAAGCGCCTGGCGGCGGTGACGGAGCCGGGGCGGGCGGTGCTCGACATCGCCCGCCGCATCCTCGGAGAAATCGACAATCTGCAACAGGTCGGCGCGGAGTTTTCCGCCGAGGATGCCGGACGGCTGTCGATCGCCACCACCCACACGCAGGCGCGCTATGCCCTGCCGCCGGTGATCCGCGACTTCATGCGGCGTTACCCACAGGTGCGGCTCGAACTCCACCAGGGCAACCCGAAACAGGTCTGCGAAATGGTGCTCGACGGCAGCGCCGACCTGGCCATCGCCACCGAATCCATCGCCGATTACGAGGAACTCGTCACTTTGCCGTGCCGGCAGTGGAACCGCTGTGTCGTGGCAACGCCGCGCCATCCCATCCTGCGCGAACAGCCGCTCACGCTGGAGATGATCGCGCACTATCCGGTCATCACCTACGACGACGCCTTCACGGGCCGCGGCCAGATCAACAAGGCGTTTCTCGGGCGCGGTCTCAAGCCCCGCATCGCGCTCACCGCCATCGACTCGGACGTCATCAAGACCTACGTGGCGATGGATCTCGGCATCGGCATTCTCGCCCGCATGGCCTACGATCCGGCTGTGGATCGCGGACTGGGCATGATCGACGCCGCCCATCTGTTCGAGTCGAGCACCACCCGCATCGGCCTGCGCCGCCGCGCCTGGCTTCGCGGATACGTGTATGCCTTCATCGAAGGCTTCGCGCCGCACCTGGCGCGCAGGATGGTGGAGGCGGCGCTGGTCGGCGGCGGGGAGGATTACCAGCTTTGACGGCGGGACGCCACGCCGGACTTATGCCGCAATCCACGAGATAACAGGAGATAGGGACTACAACGAATGTTATTCGCCCCGTTATGATGTAATTTCCGCTACTGTACAAAACTTGCTCCGCCACTGGCCGTCAGAAGGGATACAACCATGATGCACATGCGCGCCATTTCGCTTTTTTTCCTGCTGGCCGGTTTCGTGTCTCCCGCGCCCGCCCAAGTTTATAAATGTACCGATGCCAACGGCAAAATCTCCTACACCAACGAAAACGCGCCATCCAAAAACTGCAAATCGCTCACCAACGAACAGCCGGTATCGACCATTCCCATGCGAGCCTCCGCCGCTTCTTTCCCGAAAATCAGCAGCGACACACAAAAAGAACGCGACAGCGCCCGCCGCCAGGTGCTCGAAAACGAACTTGCCAACGAACAGACCGCGCTCGAAGAAGCCCGCAAGGCGCTGGCCGGACAGGAAGCCGTCCGCAACGGCAACGAGCGGAATTACCAGAAAGTCCTCGATCGCCTGCAACCCTTCAAGGAAGATGTCGCGCGCCGTGAGCGCAATATCGAGGCGCTGAACAAGGAAATCTCCGGCCTGCGCTGAAACGCGCGGGCAACGCGCCGGCCTCGGGAAGCGCGGATTCAGTCCGCCGGAAAACCAGCGGACTGACCGGATTCACTGCTCGCCGGAATTTTTCCCCTTTTTCGCCGAACGCAACAGGCTGAACGCCATGCCGGCCAACAAGGCCACGCCCATGAAAAGGACGGCCCAGAGCACGATTTTGGCGTTTCCGTCATCTTCCACAATGGGGGGGGCGTTCTCGCGTACAACCGGCGCGGAAACCGATCCGACGACATGGGCGCGGCCCAGGCGGCCCGAAGCGGTCGCCTCCACTGGAATCAGGGTGGCCAGCGGCAAATCCGCGGGCTGTGCTCCGGCGCGGCCAACGGCCAATTGATATGGCGCGTCGCCGCGGGCGAGGAAAGTGAGACTGCGGGCGTGCAGGGCAAGTTTGATGACCGGCGCTTTCGCGCCCAGGCCGCCGCCACGGGGATCGATTTGCAGCCGCAATTGCCTGACGGGCACATCGGGCAGATCGAGATCTTCTTCCACTTGCTCGCCAGTGCTGGCGGTCAGGCGATAGACCACGCCGCTGGCGAGCGTTCGCCAAGCGTTTTCTTCCCGCGCCGACTCCCGGACGCGTTCATGCGACCGGCTCCGGAAAACATCGCTGGCGCGGCGCTCGCCCCGGAGGATTTCCGCCGCCAGCGGTTTTCCCTTCGACTGTGCCGTTGCCGGCGGGGACTGCGGCTCGTCGCGCCCGGAAAAAATGACCGGCGCCAGGGTATTGGCTTCATCAATCAGAATGGATACCCGCGCCAGGGGCAGACTCAGGGAAAAAGTCCAGATGAACTCGCCCTCGCGTCCGGAAACGGGTTCACCGGCGATGGGCGGCGACCACACGAAGGGCGCGGATTCGACATCGGTCGCCATACCCGCGAAACGCGCGCCGCGCACACCGCCCGCCTGTTCCGCGTCCTGCCAGAGCAGCCTCAGATAGCGCACTTTGCGCCGGGGCAAATGAATTTCGCGCTGCACGATGCTCTGCCCATTGAAATGAAACTGCACGATCTGGCCATGACCCCAGTCGTACCAGTGTTCAAGGTCGTCGCTGCCTTCGATGGCGAAACGGAAAAACCCTTCCTGCTCGCCGGCCCAATCGAAAAAGAGGCGATCCGGCACGAAATCGAGCGCGCTGGCATCGAGCAGCCAGCCGCGCAGAACTTTTTGTATTCCAGGCGCGGCCTTGCCGGAACGTTTCGCATGCCGCGCGTCCGTGACTTCGATTTCCACGGCGCCACTGCCATCGCGCCTGATCCGCAGGCCGTTGCTATGCACAAGGTCCGTGGATGGCGCGCCATCCACGGCTTCATCGGCATAAAGCGGAAACAGGCGCGCTTCCGCCTCGCGCCGCTTTGGGGTATGGCGCGCTTCCCGTCTCGTCAATGCAAAAGGCAGCGATTCGCCCTTGGCGTTGAAAACGCGCAGATCGCGCAAATCGGCGTGCGCCGCCTGCCATTGCACGGACGCCGGGATTTCGACGCGATACCAGGTCGCCTCCTTTTCCGGCTCGATCACCATTCTATACGCATAATCGGCGATATTTTCCGCCGCCGGAGCGGCAAGGCTGATTCCAGCGGCAAACAATGCGACCGCGAACTTCATGACACGCGCTCCTCTGCCGCCGCCTTCGGCGGCAACGGCGAAAAATAGCCGACGATCAGCAATAGCACGCCCACGCCGATGAAGGAAACGATGCGCGGAAGGCTGCCGTGATTGCCCAATTCGACGAAAAAGAGTTTCGCCACCACGACAGCGATCAACAGCGCACCGGCCATCCAGACGCGCCGCCATCCCTGGCGGCTGCCGCCGATCATCAATGCGAGCGCGAACAGCGACCACACCAGCGACCAGCCCGCCTGCACGACCGTCGACGCCATCATGACATCGGCCCGGAATGCCATCCCGCCCCAGGCATGCGCGGTGCGGCAAACCGCCATGGTAATGAAAGCCAGCAGGGAAACGCCGCCCGCGACCGCGGCGACGCCCGCCATCGCCTCCGGCAGACGCAGGCGGCTCCAGCGCCAGCAGGCCAGCAGCGCCAGCAACAGCCCCAATTCGAGCGGATTGAGCAGCGGCAAATAGGGCAAGGGGAAAGCATTTCCCGAAGACAAGGCATTGGCGACCCAGAACCAAGCCAGCATCGCCAGCGCCATCGGCAGCGCGGCCTGGAAGCGGTATTCGCGCGAAAAAGCATCGAAAGGCCAGAATCGCCCGCGTTCGCCGCTCGCCAGCCACAAATACAGACTGGGCGCGAGCGCCCAACCCAACCAGGGCCAGGCGCTTTCCAGCCCGCCCCCTTCGCCCGCCAAAACGTCGTGCAACGCCAACATCGCCACCCCGACGAAAAGCCAGGCGCCCGCGACATGCGCACCGCTTCGCGCCGTGGCGTAAAGCAAGTCATCGAGACGGCGCAAGACCCGGAGATGCACGATGAAAAAGACCGCCCACACCGGCGCGCCCAGCGCGAACGGCCCCGGCCCGTACTCCGCCAGCAGCCACAGGGCCATGGGCAGCGGCAAACCGCAGGCGAACAGCGCCAGGGCCCGCCAGCGCGAACGGCGCGCAACCGCCTGCCACAAAGCGGCGGAAAGGGAGAACGCCAGCAGAACCGCATAGGCGCTTCCATTGTGGAGCAGGCTGGCGAAATAGCCGCCGTCCAGTCTGGCGGCGAAGGCGAGGACCTGATCGACGGCGGCCCATACCCACCATACCATGCCCCATGCCAGCAGCAAATTGGAAAGCGCGCCGATCCGTTCCGGAGCGAGCGCGGAAGATTTTCCGCACTGCCCGCCCGTCCAGCGGGCTGCGACATGATGCATGCGCCAAGCGCCCGCAATCGCCGCAAGCGCCAGCACGATAGGCGCCCAACTGCCGGAGAACGCGAGGCTCGCCGAAACCGCATGAAAGAAGAAAGAGACGCCGGCGACGGCTTCGAGCGCGACGCCGAAATAAAGCACGACGCGCTGTCCCTGCCACAAGCCCAACCACGACAGCAGCAGACCGCTCACCGCCCAACCCATGCCGATACCGCTCCAGTCGAGCACGAACAGCAGCGCCATATTGATAAAGAGCAGGCCCGTCAGCAAAACGAAACCCAGCCGTCGCGCGAGGGCCGAATTCCGGCGCGCCATGGCGTCGTTCTGGACGACGATGGCGCTGGCGATCAATATCAGGCCGATGAGCGAGGCGCGGAACAATCCCGTCCAGCCGGAAGCCAGGATGTCCGTCTCTCCCGCTCCCAGATTGCACAGGAACAACAGCCCGCCAAGCAACTGGACACCGAAAGCGCAAGCCAGGAAAGCGCGCGACGCCAGCCGCAGCCCAGCCAGAACCGTCGCCAGCCCCGCCAGCGCCCAGGCAATGACCGTGTACTCGTACCCGAAGCACAGCGGCGCGATCAAATACAGGAATACCAGGCCGCTGGCGGCAAGCATCGGCAGGCTGGCCCGATCCGGATCGGTGAGGGCCTCCCCGGGCGTTCGCCGCAAGGCACGATGGCAAAACAGCAACGCGCCGCCGAGCAGTGCGGCCCCCATGGGCGAACCCGCCAGCAGGGTATCGCCGCCCGCGCCCATGCTTTGTAGATAGACCAATGCCGCCGCCGCGATCAGCGCGAGCGAGAAAGCCCTTGGCAGCCTGCGCCGCCGGGCGAGACCCAGCCAGTAAATGCCAGCGCCCTCCACCGCCCAGATCGCCGATACCACCCCGGATGCGTCGAAGGCGAGCGGCGTCGCCAGCGTGGCGAAAATCACCCCCAGCGCAAGGCAGATTTCCATCAACAGCCCGATGCGCTTACGCCCCCGCAGGCAATACGCCATGACGAGATAGAACAGGCCGAGTCCCAGGGCGGAAAAAGCCGCGCCGAGATAAAAATCGCGCACGAGCGCGCATTGCAACCCGAAACCGATCAGGGGCGGCCCGAACATCATGCTGCCGTCGACATAATCCGTCCTGGCCGCCGACCAGCGCAGCATCGCATGCCGTCCTTCTTCTTCCGGCGCATCGCTCGCTCCCAACAGTTTGCGGCGCGCGAAAAGGAGGCCGATGCACACATAGGTGAAAAAGAAAAGCGCCAGGAAAGGCTCGGTGCTGCCGAACAGACCGGGGACGTAATGCTTTGTCCCCCAAGCGAAGCCGATGCCGAAAGTGCCGACGAAACCAATCAGGTTCAACACCCGCCAAGCCTTGAACCAGGCGACGAGCAGGATGCCGGTATTGAGCAGGGCGAAATAACTGAAAAGCGCCACATGATCGCCGCTGCCGGTGGAAACCAGGATAGGCGTGGCGAATCCGCCAAGCGCCGCCGCGCACGCCAGGGCGGCGGCATCCTGCAACACCGCCAATACCGTCGCGGCGGCGGTAAACAACACCAGCAGCCCGAATGCCGCCAGAGGCGGCAGCAAGCCATGCAGGCGCATGGCGGCAAAACTCGCCAGATAGAGCACGGAAATCCCCGCGCCTTGCAGGGTCAAGCCGTAAACAGCGTTTTTCAGGCGCAACCGCCAACCCAGGGCCAGCAATGCCGACGCGGCGACGCCCACCCCGATATAACGAAATTCGATCGGCAGCGTGACCCGCTCGGAAGCGTAGCGGAGCAAGAATGCGAGGCCGAAGAACAGCAGCAACACACCGACGCGCAGTACGGTATTGCCGCCGAACAGCCAGTTTTTCGCCGCCGCGAAGGCGCGATCCAGGAAGGTAGGCTCCAGCGGAACCGGTCGGGCGCGCGGCGCGGAAGGCAAGGAAACCGCGGCTCGGGCGGGAGCGGGAGGCGGCGCTTTCGCCGGGCTTGGCGCGGGTTCCACAACAGGAGGATGCACGGGAAGAACCGGTTCGGGCGGCTTTGCGGGCAACGAGTATGCCGCTACCGGCGCGGCGCTTTCGCACACGGCGGACACATCGGCTTCCTGTTGCCTCGCTACCGGCGGGACGTCCCGAGCCTTCAGGGCCGCGATTTCTTCCTCCAGCGCCCGTAGCGACTTGCGCATGCGCAAGCTGTCATCGTGCAGTGTCGAAATGCGCGCCCACACAATCACTTGGAATATGATGAATACCAATATCGCCAAGCCCATGATTGGCCCTTTGAAAAGAATTGATTATTGTCATCAAAATCGACGCAATCATACAATGTCTACATGGCGAGTCGCGAGATGTTCGATTTCATCGTCGGCGTGCTTTTCCACTGGAAGTCTTGCGGCTTGGGTATTTCTGTTGGCACAAGGATGGCTTATTGCGCATTGAGCAAAGGCTGAAGGTAAGCACGCCGCCGCATTACGCGCTTGCGCAGAGAGTGCCTCCCGTATCGGCATATCACCAGTGAATTTGTCATGATGAACAGACAAAATGGAATAAACCCCAAGGATGAAACAGGAGGCGTTCCTGAATACTTGGTCGAGCTCGCCAGTACAGCCCGCTTGGCCACCTGCTTCTTGGCGTCCGGCGTGGGGGGACAAGTTCAGTTTCGACGCAGCCAGCCGCTCACTGACGCATCAACGGAATTCACCGCCGCCGCAAAGCTGCCGGTGCTCTTTCACCGCGTAGCGGTCGGTCATTCCAGCGATATAGTCGGCAACTGTCCGCGGTTTGTCCGCGGCGGCGCGCGCCCGATGCCGCAACGGCAACAGGCCGGGATCCGCCATATAGGCCGCGAAAAGGTCAGCGACGATGCGCCGCGCTTCGTCGATGGTTTTCGCCACTCGCTCGTGGCGATAGAGTTGGTCGTACAAAAAGGTTTTCAGTTCGCGCAACTTCGGGGATAAATCTTCGGAATAGGCCGCCAGCACCGGGGCGCGATGTATGTCGTCGAGCGTTTCGACGCCCGCCGAGGCGATGTTCGCGCGTGTGCTGGCGACGAGATCGCGCGCCATGGCGTCGATCATGCGCCGGATGGTTTCGTGCACCAGCCGGCGGCCTTCCAACCCCGGCCATTGCGCCTCGGCTTCGCGGCGGCATTGGGCGAAGATGTCGACGGCATCGAGTTGTTCGAGCGTGAGGAGTTCCGAGCGCAGGCCGTCGTCGACGTCGTGATTGTTGTAGGCGATTTCGTCGGCGAGATTGACGATCTGGGCTTCGAGCGAGGGCCGCGCGCTTTCGAGGAAGCGTTGCCCAAGTTCGCCGAGCAGGCGGGCATTCGCCGGCGAGCAGTGCTTGAGGATGCCTTCCCGCGTCTCGTACATCAGGTTGAGGCCGTCGAAACCGGCGTAGCGTTCTTCGAGAATGTCGACGATGCGCAGCGATTGCAGGTTGTGCTCGAAGCCGCCGTGCGCCTTCATGCAGGTATCGAGCACGTCCTGCCCGGCATGGCCGAAAGGCGTGTGCCCGAGGTCGTGCGCGAGCGCCACCGCTTCGGCGAGGTCTTCGTTGAGCCGCAGCGCCCGCGCCATGCTGCGCGACAGTTGCGCCACTTCCAGGCTGTGGGTCAGGCGGGTGCGAAAGAGGTCGCCTTCGTGGTTGATGAAAACCTGCGTTTTGTATTCGAGCCGGCGAAAGGCGGTCGAGTGAATGATGCGGTCGCGGTCGCGCTGGAATTCGCCCCGCCCCTGCGGCGCGGGTTCGGCATGACGGCGGCCCCGCGAGACGCTTTCGGTCACGGCGTAGGCGGCGAGTGGTTCCATGGCATCTCCCCGGAAGGTTTCCATCGATCGTCGAGGTTGTCGAAGCGGCGCGCGCCAATGCTCACGGCCCGGACATGGCGGCGCACATGGCTTTCCGCGCCTGCGATGCTTCCCTCGCCTCGATCGCGGCGGCGACATCGTCCATGGCGGGTTCGCTCGTCATCACTGCCCGCCCCAGGCCGCGCAACAGCACGAAGCGCAGTTTGCCCGCTTCTACTTTTTTGTCGCGCGCCATCAGTTCCAGATAGCGCGGCGCGCCCATGGCCGGGCCGGCGACCGGCAGGCCGGCGCGCTCGAACAGGCGTCCGATGCGCGCCACGTCTTCCTCGTCCAGCCAGCCGAGGCGGCGGGAAAGCTCCGCCGCCATCATCGTGCCCGCCGCCACGGCCTCGCCATGCAGCCATTGCCCGTAGCCCTGCCCGGTTTCGATTGCGTGCCCGAAGGTGTGGCCCAGATTGAGCAGGGCGCGCTCGCCTCTTTCGGTTTCGTCGGCGGCCACGATTTCGGCCTTGTGGCGGCAGGAACGTTCTATCGCCCAGTCCAGCGCCTCGGGCTCCAGGGCGCGCAGGGCGTCGATCTCCCGCTCCAGCCAGGCAAAGAAACCGGCGTCGCGGATCAGCCCGTATTTGATGACTTCGGCCAGGCCGGCGGAAAGCTCCCTGGCGGGCAGAGTCGAAAGCGTGCCGGTATCGGCCAGCACGAGCCGGGGCTGATGGAAGGCGCCGATCATGTTCTTGCCGAGCGGGTGATTGATTGCCGTCTTGCCGCCCACCGAGGAATCCACTTGCGCGAGCAAAGTGGTCGGTATCTGGATGAAGTCGATCCCGCGCTGGTAGCTTGCCGCCGCAAAGCCTCCCATGTCGCCCACTACGCCGCCGCCCAGGGCAATAAGCGTCGTGGCGCGTTCGCAGCGTTCGCGCAGCAGTGCGTCGAATATGAGATTGAGCGTCCGCCAGTCCTTGTGCGCTTCGCCGTCGGGCAGGACGATGCTGGTGACATCGATGTTTTCCCGGCGCAGGCCCGCGCACAGGCGTTCGAGATAAAGCGGCCCCACGATTTCATTTGTCACGACCGCGACCCTGCGCGCGCGCAGTTTCGGCAAGATCAGGCCGGGACGGTCGAGCAAACCGCGCCCGATGTGGATCGGGTAGCCGCGCTCGCCCAATTCGACATTCAGGGTACGCACAGGATATTCTTCCCGAAACCGGCCAGCGCCTTTTCGATCTGGTTCGCCATCGTCATGGAGCCGCCGCGCTCGCCGTCGATGATGATGTCGGCGATTTCGCGGTACAGCGGGTCGCGCTGGCGATGCAATTCGTCGATGCATGCGCGCGGATCGGCTACTTGGAGCAGCGGACGATTGCGGTCGTAGCGGGTGCGCTCCCACAAGACGTGCGGCGGCACGTCGAGGTAGATGACGGTGCCGCGCCGCGCCAGCAAGGCGCGGTTGGCGGGATCGAGTACGACGCCGCCGCCGGTGGCGATGACGATGTCGGGTTCGGCAGTCAGTTCGTCCAGCATTCGCGCCTCGCGCCGACGGAAGCCGGCCTCGCCTTCGACATCGAAGATGATCGGAATCGAAACGCCGGTACGCGCGATGAGTTCGTGGTCGCAGTCGGCGAAACGCACGTCGCGGCGACGCGCCAGTTCGCGCCCCACCGTTGTTTTACCGGCGCCCATCATGCCTATCAAAATCAAACAACCCACGGATTTCGTTGCCGCAATTCAATGAAAAAGGCGGCGTCTCCATGCGGAGACGCCGCCCCGTATCATAACAGGCGAACGTGGAACTTCAGCGCAAGGTCAGGGATTCATCGACGATGCGCGGCGTCACGAAGATCAGCAGCTCCGTTTCGGTCTTCGTTTTGTTGGTCGTCCGAAAGAGATGGCCGAGGAACGGGAGGTCGCCGAGGAGAGGCACCTTGGTCACGCTGGTTTTCTCGTCGTCGGAATAGATGCCGCCGATCACGACCGTGCCGCCGTTTTCGATCAGTACGTCGCTCTTGACGTTCTTGGTTTCGAGCGGCGGCTCCTTGCCTCCCGTGATGCTGTACAGCGGTCTGTCCTTGTTCACCTGGATGGCGAGTTGCAAACGGCCATCCGGCGTGATCTGCGGCTTGACCTTGAGCGCGAGCACCGCTTTCTTGAACGAGGTGGAGGTCGCGCCGGAATTGGAAGCCTCCTGGTACGGAATCTCGTTGCCCTGTTCGATCGACGCCTCGACGTTGTTGGCGGTCAAGACGCGCGGGCTGGAGATGGTGCGCGCCCTGCCGTCCATTTCCTGCGCCTGCAACTCGATGTTCAGGAAGCGGGTCAGGTTTTTATTGACGAGCGTCAGGCCGAGCGATCCGAACGGGTTCGTCAGACTGCTCCCGCTCCAGACCGGCGCGCCACTGCCCTGCGTTCCCGTACCCTGTAAGAAGTGAGCGATACTGTTGTATACATCCCCCGGCTTGGCTTCGGTTATGGTGGAGGTTTCCTTGCTGCCGACGGGATCGCCGGTAATTGGGTTCGTCACGATCTCCGTATTGGTCTCGGTGTTTGCAAAATTGGTATGACCGAACCCGATCTGCGCGCCATTGCCCAGGTTTTTCAGTTTCGCATCGCCGTAACCCAGTTTCACCCCGAGATCGCGGGCAAAGTCCTTGCTGGCTTCGACGATGCGCGCTTCGATCAACACTTGGCGCGGCGCAACGTCGATTTCGGTAATCACCCGGCGCACGTCGACGAGGCGGGAACCCACATCGGTCACGAAGACCTTGTTGCTGCGATCGTCGACCACGACGCTGCCGCGCTTGGAGAGGACGGTCTGGCCCTTGGCTTGCAGGAAGTTGGTGATTTCGGTGGCGCGGTGGTAGTTGACCTGGAAGCTCTCGGTTTGCAGCGGTTCCAGTTCTTCGACCTGCGCGCGCGCTTCGTTGATGAGTTTTTCGCGCGCGGCGAGTTCCTCGCCCGGAGCGATCCAGATCACGTTGCCGTTCTTGCGCATGTCCAGGCCCTTGGCCTGGAGGATGATGTCGAGCGCCTGATCCCAGGGCACGTCTTTCAGCCGCAGGGTAAGATTGCCCTGCACCGAGTCGGATGTCACGATGTTGAAATCGGTGAAGTCGGCGATGACTTGCAGCACCGAGCGCACATCGACGTTCTGGAAGTTGAGCGAGAGCTTGTCGCCCGCGTACTTGACGCGCCCGCCCCCCCGCTGTACGAGCCTGTCGGGGTCTTCGACGACGCGCTTGACTTCGAGGATGAACTGATCGCTGCTCTGATAGGCATTGTGTTCCCACAATCCGGTCGGCGTCACGGTCAGGCGGACATTGCCGCCTTGCTGCTCGGCCTGCAAATACGTTACCGGCGTGCCGAAGTCGGTCACATCGGAGCGGCGGCGCAGATTGTCCGGCAATACCGTCCCGGGGAAGCTCACGAGCAGCTTGCCGCCCTGCTGGCGCACATCGATCCCGATGTCCGCGCTGGAGAGCTGGACGATGATCCTGCCCTCCCCGCCAGCGCCGCGGCGGAAGTTGATGTCGCTGATACTTTTCCCCGCAGCAGCCGCACCGGCATGGCCGGGAGCGGATGCATCGACCTGGCTGAAAGCGGGCATGCCGGAAGGCGATGCCGCAGCCGGAGCGCCGCCCGAGGCAAGGGCGATAGTCACGGCATTGCCTTCGACGCGAACATCGTAAGACAACAAACGCGCCAGATTGAGCACCAGCCGGGTGCGGTCGTCGACCTGGACGATGTTGGCGCTGCGCAGATCGCCGCGCTCGATGCTTTGCACACCCCGCCCGAGTCCGTTGGCCGTGGCGGGAAAATCGAGCGCGATGCGCGGCGGGTTGGCCACGGTGAAACTGGCGGGAATCGCCGCCAGGGGCGTTTGCGTAGTCAGGCGTACATAAACCGTGCTGCCATCTTCGGCGACTTCCAGCGTCCGAATGCTATTGAGATAGGCACCGACCGCAGCCCGAGGTGGATCGCTTGCCTGCGCCCATGCCGGTATTCCCGGCACGAACATAGCAGCCGCTGCCGCCGACAACAGCAACGCGCCGATTCGCTTATTCATTTTCCTGCCTCCTGCCGCTCTTGCAGCTGCAATGTCCTGATCCGCTCGATCCAACCTTCCTTGAGGTCTTCGATCAATTCCTGAAGCTCCACCTTATCTTCGGTAATCGCAACGATTCTCCCGTAATGCTGCCCCATGAAATTGCCTGCTCGCACTTGGTATAACGCATCGCCCGCCTGGATGAGCGCATGAGTTTCTTTGTTTTGCGCCAGAATCCCGACCATCGTCAGGGACTCCAGCGGGAAAGCTTCCAGCGGCTCGCGCTGCCGGTCGGGATTGAGACGCGGATCGTCGATATGCCGCTTTGCCGGTTTCGCCGGTTCCATCCTGGCCACATCGAACGGCTCCGGCGTCTCCGCGGACACATAGTCGACTATCGGAAAAATCTTGACTTCCGGTAAAGGCTTGACCGCCCCGTGCATTTCGACGGCCTGTTCTTCCATCCACTGCTGGATGTCCCCTTGATCGTTCGCGCAGCCTGCCAGCAAGGCGGCACATACCATCGAAACGGCAAGCGCGCCTTTCATTTTTTCGCTCCCTGCTGCTTCGCCAGTTCATCCTGTTCGAGATAGCGGTAGGTTTCCGCCGTCGCATCCAGCCGCAAGCGCCCGTCGCTCGCGCCGGTTTTTTTGCCCTGGGCGGGCGTTGCGGTCGTGAGCACCATGTTTTTTATAGTCACGATGCGCTGCATCCGGGCGACATCGCTGGCGAATTCGCCAAGGCCGTGATAGCTGCCGGTCACGCTGATCTGCACCGGCACCGCCGCATAAAACTCCCTGATCTCGTCCTTGGCCGGCCGGAAAAAAACGAATTCCAGGCCACGCCCGAGCCCGGCCTGATTGATGTCCGACAGCAAGGATTCCATCTCGGCCTTGCCGGGCAATTGCCTGACAAGGGTTTCCAACTGGCGATTGATCTCGGTGAGTTGCCGACGGTATTCGTCGATATTGACGGCCTGACGCTTCTTGCTGACCCAGCCCTCGCGCAATTGCTGCTCTTTTTCCCGGCTTTGTTCCAATGTGCTCCATTGCGCCGACCAGTCGGTCAGCCACCCGGCCACGAGCACGCCAACCAACACCAGCACGAAAGCGGCGATCCTGGGCGCAGGCGGCCAACCGCCAGGATCATTGAAATTCAAGCCCTGGAAATCGTCCTGTAACCGCTGGAAATCGAAGCCCATACCGCTATCCTTTTTGCTCTGCCGCGGCATCTGCCGCCGCTTCGTCCGCCGGTGCGCCGACATGCTTGATATAAGCGTTAACCTCGAACCTGAACACGCGCCGGCTATTGAGCGTTTCCGCCTCGCTGTTGACGAATTCTGCATTTCCTATGAATAGCGGCGATTCGTTGAGACTGACCATCAACTGCGACACGAGCGTATTGGACTGCGCATAGCCTTTCAACGCGATCCTGTTGTCCGACTGCGTCACCTCGCTCAAATAGACGCCCATCGGCAGGCGCGCACTCAATTCGTTGAAAAGATGCACGGTCTCGGCCCGGTTGCTTTCCAAGGTTTCGATGACCTGCTTGCGGGCGAGCAACCTGTCGATCTGGCCCCGCAAATCCTTGATCTCGACGATCACATCATCGAGCCTGCCGATTTCGCTTTCGATATACCGGTTGCGCGCATCCTGGCTGTCGATGTGCCGGGCATTGATCATATGCACCAACAGCCAGACGACGGCCCCCAACATGAGCATCATCGCGGAGACCGTATAGAACTGCTTGCGCCGCTCGTTGCGCTTTTCTTCGCGGTGCGGAAGGAGATTGATCCGGATCATGCGTCGAATCTCCGCAGAGCCAGGCCGCACGCCACCATCAAGGACGGCGCATCGGCCATCAACTTTCTTGCGCCCTGCTTCTGTGGCGGACTCATGCCCATGAAAGGATTGGCCAGAAGCGTCTGTACCTGGGTGCGTCCGCTGACGATTTCCGTCAATCCGGGGACGACCGCCCCGCCCCCGGCAAGCATGAGGACATCGACTTCGTTGTACTGCGTGGAAGTGAAAAAGAACTGCAAGGCGCGCGACACTTCGAGCGCCAGACTGTCCATGAACGGCTGCAATAAATCCGCAGCATAATCTTCGGGCAAACCATTCGCCCGCTTGGCCGCCTCGGCTTCATCCAGGCTCATGCCATATTGGCGGGCAATATCCTGGGTAAGATGATTGCCGCCAAAAGCCTGTTCGCGCGAATAAACTTTTTGCCCATTGCGAAAAACCGTGAAATCCATCACCGCCGCGCCGATGTCGACCAACGCTATCAATTTGCCGGCGCCCGCGCCGGGCAATTGCTGCATGGCCAGATCGAAAGCGGCTTCGAGCGCCAGGGATTCGACATCGACCACCCCCACCTTGAGGCCACAGGCTTCCACCACGCCAACCCGATCCTCGACCTTTTCCTTGCGCGAGGCCGCCACCAATACCTCGACCTCGCCGGGCGTACCCGCCGGGCCGACGATCTGGAAATCGAGATTGACCTCATCGAGCGCGAACGGGATATATTGGGCGGTCTCGGCTTCGACCTGCGCCTCCATGTCCATCTCGCGCAAACCCGCGGACAGGATGATCCTCTTGGTGAAGACCGCGGATGCAGGCAAGGCGATGGCGACGTTCTTGACCCCGGAACCGAATCGCCGCAGCGCGTGCCGCACGCTTCCGGCCACGGCATCGAAATTGGCGATGTTGCCGTCCATCACGGCCCCGCGCGGAAGCGTCTCGATCACGTAACGCTCCGCGCGCAAGCTGTTCCGCTCGCCCATCGCCAGTTCCAGAAGCTTGACCGACGAGGACGAGATATCGAGTCCCACGAGCTGGCGTGGCTTCACACGAAAGAAAGAAGCATCAATCACGAAACAACCCTTTTATTTCTTCACATTCAGGCAAGCATGCCGAATACATCCCGAACCACTTTTTGACAATATGCGCAATCAGTGTAAGCCCGGCTTTCAACGCGCCACAAGCGAGTATTTCCTGTAAAACTTACTTGAAGTGACATTCTTCTCGGTCGAAAATGGATACGAATTCACGATCTGACGCCTTCACGATCCATCTCCCCGGAACCATTGCGGCAACCCTGAAGTGCGGCGCCAACGTCTGCCGCGAAGCGGCGGCCTTGCCGCGCATCCAGACCGCCGCGCGGCAAGCGCCGACTTCACGCCGGCGCACAAAACAAAGCATTTCCGCAACCGCCACATCATCCCTTACCACTACAGGGGAAAGTCCTATCCTCCGGATATAATGCGTTCTATACCATTTCACACAGATACACGATGCGCTGGTTTCTTTACCCGTTCGCCGCATTATTGGCGCTGGCAGTGATCGCCGCGGCCACGCTGGCTGCAATCTCCATGCTGGCCTGGCCCAAGCTGCCCTCCCTTGAAGCCCTGACCGAATACCGGCCTCGCGTACCCCTGCGCGTCTACACCGCCGACGGCTACCTGATCAGCGAATTCGGCGAAGAACGGCGGACGGTGGTCAAGATACAAAACGTCCCCCTCCAGCTCAAGCAAGCCCTGCTCGCCGCGGAAGACGAAAATTTCTATCGTCACAAAGGCATCGATCCATTGGGCCTCGCGCGCGCATTCATCAACAACCTGCGCTCCGGCTCGCGCGGACAAGGCGCCTCGACGATCACCATGCAGGTGGCGCGCAACTTCTTCCTGACGCGGGAAAGGTCTTACAGCCGCAAGCTGTACGAAATCCTGCTCGCGCTCAAAATCGAAAACAACCTTGGCAAAGACCAGATATTCGAACTCTACGTCAACCAGATTTTCCTCGGCCAGCGCGCCTACGGATTCTCCGCCGCCGCCCAGATCTACTTCGGTAAACCGCTCGCCGACCTCACCCTGGCCGAATCCGCCCTGCTCGCCGGGCTGCCCCAGGCCCCCACCAGGATCAATCCCATCGCAAACCCCTTGCGCGCACAGCAGCGGCAACGCTACGTATTGCGCCGCATGCTCGAATCGGGCTTCATCACCGAAGCCCAATACCGGCAAGCCGCAAGCGCCCCCCTGCGGACGGCTTCCGGCAGCGCCGCCCTCGATCCCCGCATCGTCAGTCCGGTGCATGCCGAATATGTCGCCGAGATCGCGCGCCAGATCGCCATCGAGCAATTCGGCGAACAAGCCTACCAAGCCGGTTACAAAATCATCACCACTATCACCCGCGCCGAACAGGAAGCCGCTTATGCCGCCCTTCGCCAGGGCGTCATGGATTACGACCGCCGCCACGGCTACCGCAGCCCGGAGAAATTCCTCTCCCTGCCGCCCGATACCCTGGACGAAGAAATGCTCGACGAAGAAATCGCCCAGGCGCGCGACTACGGAGACCTGTTCGCGGCTGTCGTGCTCATGGCCACGCCGAAAGAAGTCACGGTCTACCGCAATGGCCAACACATCCAGATCGCGGGCGACGGCCTGCGCTTCGCCACCCCCATGCTGAACAACAAAGCCCCGCAGGCGCGCCGGATACGCCGGGGCGCGCTGGTGCGAATCCGCAACACGGCCAAAGGCTGGGAACTCACCCAACTCCCGGACGTCGAGGCCGCCCTGCTGTCGATAGACGCCCACACCGGCACCGTGCGCGCCCTGGTGGGCGGGTTCGACTACAACCGCAAGCAATTCAACAACGTCACCCAGGCAGAACGCCAACCAGGCTCCAGCTTCAAGCCCTTCATCTACTCCGCCAGCCTCGAACGCGGCTACGCTCCGGGCTCGCTGATCGCGGACGAACCCTTGTATTACCCGGCGGGCGGCATCACCGGGCACGAATGGACGCCGCACAATTACGACGGAAAGTTCAGCGGCATCATCACCCTGCGCGACGCCCTGGCGCACTCCAAGAACATCCCGGCCATCCGGCTGCTCGAAAGCATCACGCCGCGCTACGCCCAGAGCTATATCAGCCGCTTCGGTTTCAGCGCCGCCCACCATCCTCCCTATCTGACCATGGCGCTTGGCGCAGGCACGGTCACGCCATGGGAAATGGCGACCGCCTACGCCGTATTCGCCAATGGCGGCTTCCGCGTCAACCCATACGTCATCAAAGAAATCCTCGACAGCAGCAACAAGCCGATCGCTCGCGCCGCGCCGCAAATCGCCGGCGCAAACGCGAAACAGGTCATCGACGCGCGCAACGCCTGGATCATGACCTCGATGCTCCAAGACGTTGTGCGCCGCGGCACCGCCGCGCGCGCCCGCAGTCTCAACCGCAACGACCTCGCGGGCAAGACCGGTACGACCAACGACTACGTCGACGCCTGGTTCTGCGGCTACAATCCGCAGATCGTCGCCGTTTCATGGATCGGCTATCCCAACCCGCGCAACCTTGGCCGGGGCGAAACCGGCGGCACCGCAGCCCTGCCGATATGGATCAACTACATGCGCACAGCCCTCGCCAACGCCCCGGAAACATCGCTTCCCCGCCCGACAGGCATCAGCAGCGCCAAAGCCGGAAACAGCAACCGCGAAGATGTCTATTACGCCGAAAACAAGCCGCCCGTCGTGGAAGAACCGCCCGAAGAAGAAGACTCCGACTGGTTCAGTTCCCTGTTCGGCCTGCCTGGCGGCGAACGGCGCACCCCGCCCGCCCGCCCGCCGCAACAGCGGCCTGCGCCGGTCGAAGAACGGCTGTTTGGACAATGACATCGCATGAACCGGAGAGATGAAATAATCATGAACCGACTTTTCCCTGCCCTATTGCGCCATACGGGCCTGGCCGCGCTCGCAGCCTTGGCCGCCTTGTCCGGAACGGCCCGCGCGGATACCGGCACGGTCCAGATGGCGTTGGCGTTCAAGACACTGCATGCCGGCTTGTGCCCGGAAGATCGCGCCAACGCTGTGGAGCCGCTCTACACCTGCTCCAAAGCCAAACTATTGTATATACAAACTCCGGAAATGCCCTGGCTCGACCATTTGATTGCCCAGTCCATCATCCTGCCGATGTTCTCCGAAGTGCTGGACGAAAAACGGCTGCGGCCCCTCACTCCTGGCGAAGCCGTGGAAACCCGTTACCTGGACCTGCTGAAAGACCTGGTTCGCAAGAGCGGCGGCCAGACCTCCGGCGAGCGAGAACCGGCCCTGATCGACTTTTCTGCATCGCTGGCAGGTTGCGACGAAAACAACCGCTCACAAAAGGCAAACAGCCCCCTGCCGGAACACTTCGGCCCACTCTTGCAACTCTGCCTGACCCATGCCTTGTCGCGCGAAGGCGAAGCGCACCCCCCCGGCCCATCGGGCAGCTTCATCGTAATCGACACCGACAAACACAAGATACTGACATTCGGCGATCTCATCCTGCCCGGCCAAGAAAAAACGCTCGAAACGCTCCAGCGCAACGCATTTCGCGCCTACCTGAAAGCGCAAGGCGACATGACGGACGCAGCCATCGAAGAACATCTCACTGCGTCTACATTCGCTTTCCATCTGGGGAAAAACTGGCGCATCGCCAAGGACGGCGGACTGATTTTCGGCTACGCCATGTACGAAATCGGCCCACGCCCACTCGGCACACCGGAAATCTTCATCGCCAAACACGATTTGCAAGGCATCGTCCAGCCCGGCATCCTGGCCCATATTCCGTAATTCCACAGCGGGGCATGGCAAACCCCGCCACCTTCCAGACTCAGGCGGCCTCTGCCAGCAGCTTTTCCAGCAAAGCGTGCAGAACCGGAAAATCCGGCTCGCCCAGATACTTATGCACGATCCGCCCCTGACGGTCGATGAGGAAGGTCGTCGGCGTCAGGCGCACCCCCCCGAAACCGCGCGCCACCGCCTCCCCGGAATCGAGCGCGACCTTGAACGGCAATGCGCTCCTGTCCACATAAGCGCGCACTTGCGCTTCAGGATCGTAACTCATCGCCACGGCAACGGTTTCCAGACCGCGAGCGGCGAATTTATCGTGGGTCTCGACCAGTCTCGGCATTTCCGCGATGCAGGTCGCACAAGATGTGGCCCAAAAGTTGACCAGCACCACCTTGCCACGCAACGCGGCAGTATTGATGCGCTCGCCCTTCAGGGTAATGAAACCGACCTCGGGCGCCAGCGGCTTGGCGCCATGAATAAAGAAACCCGCCACGGCGAGCGCGACGACGGCGAGCACGGCAAAAATACGGATCTTCATCGCTAAAACCGACGCTTGAGTACGAACAATCATTTGCGGCAAACCTTGCACCGGACACCCGCCGCACACACGAAACCACACCACACTATCGAGCGACAGGAGCGCAGGCTCCCCCATGGTAGCGTTTATATGTCCTTCAAAACCGCATGAACGATGGGAACCGAACGCAAAAATGGCGCAACCGAAAAGTTGCGCCATTTTTACATGAAGCCGCGCGATGCGCGAAATTCGATACCTTATCTATACGATGCCTCGGTGGTAAGCAAAGTGCTCTTGTTGACTTCAAGCGGAGCGGGTGCATCAGCCGGACACATTTCCGCCGGATCGACCGTTTCACGATCCTGGCCCGCATCCCTCGCCGTCGGCAGGTCTTCGCGGACGACGCCAAGGGTATGCAGGAGCTGCCCGGTTCCCGCCAGGGTACGAGCTTGCGCGACCAGCAAGTCGAAGCGCGCATTGGTATAGGCGCGACGTGCGTTGAAATATTCATTTTCGCTGTCGAGCAGGTCGAGCAGGGTGCGCTGGCCAATGTCGAACTGGCGACGATAGGCTTCGCGCGCCTTGGCGGTCGACGACTGATGCAGATCGAGGTAGCCCAGCTTCTCGACCAGGCTGCGAGTATCCTGATAGGCGATGGTCAAGGTCTGGCGCAGATCGCGGCAGGCTTTCTCACGCAGATCCTTGGCCTGATTCACTTCCTCGCCTGCCTGGCGAACACGGGCATTATCGGTACCACCGCGGAAGATGTTGAAGGAAAACAACACTTCGACGAGGCTCTCACGCCGGACCCCCTTGAGTCCGTTGTCATCGTTGTCGATATTGCGATTGACCCCTGTGCTCGCACGCAGATCGAGCTTGGGATGGTAGTTGGAACGGGCCACGTCGCGCTTGGACAGGTTCGCGCGCACATCTTCAATCGCGGCATTGAAAGAGGGGTTGCTCACATAAGCCGTCCGCAATGCCGCGACGACGTTTTCAGGCAACGGCACGCCCGCGAAACTGTCCGCCAACGGCGGCAATTGATCGACCGGCAGTTCACCGACAAGGCGCTGGTAGCGCGCGCTGACATCGTGCAGATTGGACACTTCGGTCAGGAGATTGGATTCGGCCAAGGCCAGACGCCCGGCAGCCTGATCGAGATCCACGCGACGGCTCACGCCAGCCGTGGTGCGATTATTGATCTGATCGTAAATCTGCTTGTGGGCAGCGTAGTTCGCCTTGGCATGCTCGACCAGCTCACGCTGGCGTTCGACGTCGCCATAGGCGCGCGTGACTTCGAGACCGACGTTTTCCGAGGCATCCAGCAATTCGTAATAGCGCACGAGCCGTCGATAGCCCAAGCGGCTGATTTCACTGCTCGTCTTGAAGCCATCGTAAATCATCTGGTTGAGCTCCAGCGCGGCATTGGAGTAATTCCAGTCGTCTTTCTTTACGTGGGGATCCTTGCGCCACCGGTGTCCCGCCGAGGCATTCAGGTCGACCGACGGCATATAGCCGACAGTCTTTTGCTCGGCGGTCGCGGCCTGGTATCCATGCCAAGCCGCCTGCACATCGGGGTTGCTGACAACAGCTTTGCGCACGGCATCCAGCAGAGCGCCTCCTCTCGAAGGCTCAGCAGGCGCCTGTGCACCCGAAATCCCCGGCACGACCTGTAGGGTAGAAGCTACCGCCAGACAAACCAGCGTCTTGATCTTGCTCATGGTGGCTAATCTCCAAGAGTTGAAAGCACTCAGCGGGCGTTGTTCACAGCCCTGACTTGAACCACAGTTTATATTATGGGGTTTCATGAGTCTACAACTAGTCGACCCGACGACCGGACTGGCCTAAAAACAACACTGATCTTCATCGACCGTCCTTTTTCCGTATCTATTCCCGGAACGCCCCGCGAACCCGCTCAACGGCGCAGGCTGCTCGCACGAACCCTGTCAGCATACGTTATAAGCGTGACCGCACAAACGTGTCCGTGCAATATATTTTTCGTCTATACCGTGAAATATTTCATGCCCGCCCCGTTCTCCGGCGGGAGAACATCATGGTGCCAATTTACCGCCATCCTCCCGAAAAATGTCCGTACCGGCCGTCATTCCGGAGCGGGCTTGGTATGTACCCGCTCATGTCCCGCGCCTTCCGCCTTCTTCATGGGCGGCGTGGGGAAGACGGTTTATTGCCATTGTTTGTGTCTGCATGACGGGATGGGCCCAGGCGCGCACCGACTTCGCCCGCATGGAGCAACTGGCCGAAACACAATATGGCAAAGTTGCCGCCGACACGATCAGGGCGTGGCGCAGCATGATCGAAAGCTCCCGCACACTGCCCGACCGCGCGAAACTCGAACGCACCAACGATTTCATCAACCGGCGCGTCTTCTACGAAAGCGACATCGTCATCTGGGGACAGGTTGACTACTGGGCTACGCCGCTGGAGCTTTTCGGCAAGCAGGCCGGCGATTGCGAGGACTTCGCCATTGCCAAGTACGTCACCTTGCGTCTGCTGGACATCCCCGTACAGAAGTTGCGCCTCGTCTATGCGCGCGCGCGCCTGAACGGCTCGGGCAGCCAGGCGCTTCAGGCCCATATGGTGTTGAGTTACTACGAGACGCCGACAGCCGAACCGCTGGTGCTGGATAATTTGATCCGCCAGATCCATCCGGCAAAACGGCGTCCCGACCTTTTCCCCGTGTTCAGCTTCAACCACGAAGGACTCTGGATGGAGGGGGAAAGAACATCTTCCTCCAGCCCCACGGCGCGGCTGTCGCGCTGGCGCGACGTGCTCCAGCGCATGCGCCAGGAGGGATGGGACCCATCCCTGGCATCGCTCAGCGCCCAGTCGGTCCTGTCGTGGAAGCAAGCGAAACACCGGCCTTCATTTGCCTCGCAAAAAGCGGGCAAGAGCAAATACCGCTCGCTGGCGCGCAAAGCAGCCTCATCCCGCCTTGCCCAGAAAGCGATCAAATCACGGCCAGCATCGAAAATGGCAAAATCCAAAGTGATGAAATCCCGACTCTCGTTACGGAAAGTGCGCAGACGATGAAAAACCGCTCATTCCGTCCCTCATCCTGTTCGCTTTCAGCATTTTCCGGAAGGCTCGGCCATGTCTCTGATTAAGCAACTCTGGATCGCCATCGTGGCAGTCACGCTGCTTGCCCTCGGCGGCAGCCTGGTCGTAAGCACGCTGACCGCACACCAATATCTCGAACAGCAGCTCAACATCAAAAATTCCGACAATGCAACAGCCCTGGCATTGTCCTTATCGTCGCAACGCGACAAAGATCCCGTCACCATCGAATTACAACTCGCCTCGCAGTTCGATACGGGTTATTACCGCTCGATCCGCCTCACCGACCCCGAGGGCGAGGTGATCGTCGATTTCCATGCCGACCCCCGCGTCGAGGGCGTACCCAACTGGTTCGTGAAACTGGCATCGATCGCGGAACATCCGGGCGTCGCCCACGTACAGGATGGCTGGCGTCAGTTCGGTACCCTCACCGTGGAAAGCCACACCGGCTACGTATACGCGGCGCTCTGGAACAACACCCGTCAATTATTGTCATGGTTCTGCATCACAGCCGGTCTTGCCGGCATCCTGGGCAGTTTCTTGCTGGGCCGGATCACCGCGCCCTTGCGCACGCTCGTCAGCCATGCCCAGGCAATCGGCGAACGTCGCTTCATCACCACGCAGGAACCCCGAACCGCCGAACTCAAGGTCGTCGTGCGAGCCATGAATGCACTCTCCGAGCGCGTCCGGCAAATGCTCGCCGATGAAGCGCAACGGCTCGAAAACCTACGCCGCCAGGTTCAGGAAGACGCCGTCACGGGACTGCTCGAACGACGCCAGTTCCTCAATGCTTTCTCCGCCCGGCAGTCCGACCCGGACACTTCCGGGCAAGGCGCGCTACTCATTTTGCGTGTGCGCAACCTCAACGAACTCAACCGCGATCTTGGCCGGGCCGACACCGACAAACTACTGCGCTCGCTGGCCGAGGCGCTCGGAAGCGACGCCGGCCAGATCGGCGGCCGCCTCAACGGCAGCGACTTCGTTCTGCTCGCCCCTGCCGCCGAACTCGCGCCATGGGCGGCATCCGTCGCCGGGCGCGTCCATGCCGCCGTCGACAATCATGCGGACGGCGCCATCCTTGCCGTGCCCATGGCCGCCGTACCGTACTCCCGCGCCGACACCGTGGCCGCCATTCTGGCCCGTCTCGACACGGCCCTGGCCGAAGCCGAACTGGAAAGCGACCGCGCCCTGAAGATCGAGGAACGCGACGATGCCGCCCGGCCCGCTCACACCCAGGAACAATGGCGCGAGATACTGACGGAAACACTGGCCCAAAACGGGCTTCGTCTCGGAACGTGTCCGGTACGCACCATCGCCGGCGAGCTGATCCACAACGAAGCGCCGATCGATCTGGGCACGACCGGCGGCATCATCAAATCCGGCGATTTCCTGCCATGGGCCGCCCGGCTCGGACTGATCGGGCAACTGGACCAGGCCGTGGCCGCCAGCGCGCTCGAACGTCTCCGAAACAGCGAAGCGCCAGTGGCAGTCACCATCTCGGCACAAGCTCTCCAGGACGGACGTTTCGTCACCGGACTGATCGCCCTGCTACGCAACGCGCCCAATCTGGTTCAACGCCTGTGGATGGAAATCCCCGAAGAAAGCGCGGCGCGCGATCCCGATGCTTTCCACGCCTTCTGCCTGACGGTCAAGCCTTTCGACTGCAAACTCGGCATCAAGCACGCCGGCCCGCGCTTTTCCGCCCTGGGCGACCTGCACGATCTCGGCCTCGACTACCTCAAGGTCGACACGTCGCTTTTGCGCGACATCGACGACAATAAAGGCAATCAAACCTTCGTTCGCAGTCTCGTCATGCTCGCCCATACCCTCGGTCTCATCGCCATCGCGGAAGGCATCGACCGCCCCGAACAGCGGACGATTCTCGCCGATCTCGGCTTCGATGGCCTTGCCGGGCCGGCAGTGAACTGAGCGTCCCGGAATTCGGTCAAAACAAATTAGTCGCACGTCACGCCACGCGCACAGTAGAGTATGCACGCATGCAAGGATCTTCCGGATCATATTCGTTGATATACCAATGCCTGCCAGCGTGGCGGCTTTTTTGCGTGGGAGTCGGCAGTGGATTTCGAACGTGCGCGGTTCAATATGGTCGAACAGCAGATCCGGCCATGGGACGTGCCGACCCCGGAAGTGCGCCATCTGCTGACAGCGGCGCGGCGTGAGAACTACGTCCCGCCCCCTGTTCGCACACTGGCCTTTGCCGACATCGAAGTCCCATTGCCTTGCGGACAAACGATGCTCAAGCCAGCCATCGAAGGGCGCATCCTGCAAGCACTCGGAATGAAACGTGTCAGATCGACACTGGAAATCGGCACAGGCAGCGGCTACTTTGCCGCATTGCTGGCCTCACGTTCGAGAAAAGTATATACAGTCGAGATCGAACCGGAACTGGCTCAATTGGCGCGCGGCAATTTCGCCCGCAACGGCATAGCCAATGTCATCGTGGAAGAAGGCGACGGCGCGCAAGGCTGGTTCACGCAAGCGCCATACGATGTAATCGTGGTTTCCGGCTGCCTGCCCGAGCTGCCCGGCGCATTATTGGCGCAACTCAAACCCGGTGGACGGCTGTTCGCTTTCGTTGGCGAGGCGCCGGCCATGAAAGCACGTCTGATCGTGCGAGAAAACGAAAAACAGGTTCAGCGCCGCGATCTGTTTGAAACACAAGTGCCGATGTTGCGCCACGCGCCCTGCACAAATGAATTTCTTCTCTGACGAGAGACCGTCCCCATGAGTTCACACTTTCCCGCGTACACCGCGCTGGCCGCCGCTTTCATACTGACGACGGGCATGGCGAGCGCCGCCGATTTGTTCCAGGTTTATCGCGATGCTCTCGCCAACGACGCCCGCTACGCCGCCGCGCGCGCGCAGTACGAGGCCGATCGGGAAAAAGTCGTCCAGGGCCGCAGCGGTCTGTTACCGACAGTCGCGGCGAGCGCGGGCGCGAACCGAAACGACGACGAAGTCGAAGATCTGCAAGGCAACAAGACCGAAAAACGCTACAGCAGCAGCAATTACGCTCTGCAACTCACCGCCCCGCTTTTCCGACCCCAGAACTGGCGTCGATACCAGGAAAACGCGCTGCAAACGGAACTGGCCGGCAGCATTTTCACCCAGGAAACACAGGCGCTGATCCTGCGCACGGCGGAAGCCTATTTCAACGTGCTCAATGCCCGGGACGCGCTCAGCGCCATTACGCAGTTGCGCACCGCGGCGGGCGAACAACTCGAACTGGCGCGCGCCAGCTTCCAGGTGGGTACGGTGACAGTCACCGACGTACATGAAGCACAATCACGTTTCGACCTGGCTTCGGCCCAGGAGATTTCCGCCCGCAATACACTCGACGTAGCATACGAAGCCCTCACCCGCATCATTGGCCACACCCCCGAACACTTGGCAGGTCTCAAACCCGGGGTGACGCTCTCTCCCCCCGAACCCACCGACATCTCCATCTGGGTAGATGCCGCCGAAAAAAACGACCTCGGCGTACAGGGGCAAACCTTGATGCGCGAAATCGCGGTACGCGCCCTCGGACGCGAACGCGCCGGACACCTGCCCACCCTCGATCTGGTGGCAAGCATCCGCCGCAGCAACAATCCGTCGATGACGGCCGAGCATAACGATAGCCGCATCGTGGGCCTGCAACTCGACATGCCGCTCTACCAGGGAGGCGCCGTTTCGTCGCGCACGCGCGAAGCGGCGGCACTCAAGATCAAGGCCGACGCCGACCTTGAAGAAGCCCGCCGAGCCGCTGCGCTGGCGGCGCGCGAAGCCTATCTCGGCGTCACCAGCGGCATGGCCCAGGTACGCGCGCTGGAAGCGGCGCAAGTATCGTCAGCCTCGGCGCTCGAAGCCAACCGTCTGGGCTACAAAGTCGGCGTGCGGATCAACATCGACGTGCTCAATGCGCAAAGCCAGCTTGCCGACACCTTGCAACAGCTTTCACGCGCCCGCTACGACACCATGCTTGCCCAGTTGCGCTTGAAAGCCGCCGTCGGCACGTTGGGCGAAGACGAAGTACGCGCCATCAACGCCCTGCTGGAAACCAACTGAGCACAACGACCGGTACGACCTTCCGGCTTTTACCGCTTGCCCCCTGCTTCTTGGCATCCGTTGCGGGGGGACAGGTTCACTCGATTCCTGTTGCCATCTCGAAAAGGTCACGGTTTTTCCCGAGCCGTCCGTTCGGGTTGTGCCGTACTTGCGGCGGGGCGGGGTAGGTTACCGCTTCACCGGCTTTGACGACAAAATCGTCGCCCTGTACGCCCGTGGCATGACGGTGCGGGAAATCCAGGGATTTCTGCTGGAGCAGTACGGTACGGAATAGTCGCTCGACTTCGTTACGACGGCGGTACAGGACACGATTATATTCCCAAGCGTCGATCCGGTTGTATTTGGGCGGGACGACGGGGGAATAACCCAGATCGATCGCCAGTTGCCGGGTTTCATTTCCTTCGTAGGCGCGATCCATCAGGACCCTTCACCGGCCCAATCCGTTTGAGCAACTGACGCCCCTCTGGCGCATCATGGGCCTGTCCGGGCGACAGCGAGAACGCTACAACTGTTCGGTCATCCGCGGCAACCAGATGAATTTTGGTATTC
>JAISCE010000032.1 GCA_031265765.1 Azoarcus sp. | reverse complement strand
GCAAATGGGCGAAATTGAACGTGCAAAGCACCGCTGAATACCGTGATGGCGATTTCTTGCGTGAAAGTACGGGGTTCAATGCGTTGGCACGCAAAGTTACGGATTAGTTCAGCAGTTCCTTAGGGTGTTTAGTCCCGGATTTCTTGCGGACGCGCTTTCGATGTAAGGTGCGGGCAGGATATCCCGCTCAATCCACGATCTCCGACAATTCGCCGGCATCGAAATCGTCCTTCGTCTCCACTTCCGGATCAAGCGCGATCCCGGCGACGGCGAGACGATCGACGAGAACCTGAAAACGCCGGTCGGTATCGGCTGCGTGGTCGAGCAGGGCGTGAATGGCGCGAGCAAGCGGATCCGTCATGTCGCTGGTAACGCCGTAGGCCGGAAAACCGCCATGCACATCGGCGGACGGCTCGGACTTGGCTGTACGGTCGCCGCCGAGGACGTGCCCGGGGTTGCCGACCACCGTCGCGCCCGCGGGCACAGGCTTGATGACCACGGCGTTCGAGCCGATCTTTGCGCCATCGCCGACCTCGAAACCGCCCAACACCTTGGCGCCCGCCCCGACAACCACGCCCCGGCCCAATGTCGGATGGCGCTTGGTATTGCGGTAAAGCGAGGTACCGCCAAGCGTCACGCCCTGGTAGATGGTGCAGTCATCGCCCACGACCGCGGTTTCGCCGATCACCACGCCCGTACCATGGTCGATGAACACCCGCCGTCCGATCAGCGCCGCGGGATGGATGTCGATGCCAGTGAAAAAACGCCCGATGCAACTGATGAAACGCCCAAACCAATACAAGCGCCGCCGCCACGCCGCGTGTGCAAACCGGTGAAAAACCAGCGCATGCACACCGGGATAACAGGTCAGCACCTCCCAGGACGAACGCGCTGCCGGGTCGCGCTCACGCACGCTGGCCAAATCTTCACGCAAATGCTCGAACATGGAGATGCCTTTCCGAAATGCGACGAATCGCGGGTGACGAATCGCGGCGGCAAACCGACACTACGGCGGCCAACCGGAAACGGGCTATTCTACTTTCAGTTTTTACTTATTCCCATCGATGCCGAAACTTGCCAAGATGCCGCGCAGGATGGCGACTTCTCCCTTTTCCAGCCGCGCGCGGCCAAACAGACGGCGCAGTTTCGGCATGAGGCGGCGGGGCTTCGCCGGATCGAGAAAACCGCTGGCAACGATGGCCGACGCCAGATGGGCAAAAAAATCTTCGATCTCATCATGGGTGGCAGGTTCGGGCATGCATTCGGCGGCGGCATGGCAAGCGCCTTCCCCCATCGCCGCCATTCTCAGTTCGTAACACATCAATTGCACGGCAGCGCCGAGATTGAGCGAAGCGTAATCGGGGTTGGCCGGAATCGTGACCGGCAGCGCGCACAGGCCGAGTTCTTCATTCGTCAGGCCGCTCGCTTCGTTGCCGAACACCAGCGCGACTTCGCCGCGCGCGCGCCATTCGACGATTTCGGCGGCCGCGGCGCGCGGCCCGAGACGCGGCAAGGACACATCGCGCCGCCGCGCGGTGAGCGCCGCCGTGAACACCGTACCGTCAAGCGCCTCGGGCAACGTATCGACCACTTTCGCCCCGGCAAGCACATCGCCCGCGCCGGACGCCCTCGCTTCCGCCACGGGATCGGGAAACGAAGCGGGTGAAACCAACCACAACCGCGCAAGCCCCATGGTTTTCATCGCCCGCGCCGCCGCGCCGATATTGCCGGGATGGCTGGTACGGACGAGCACGACACGAACGCGGTCGAGCAGCAAAAAGTCATTCATATTAGAATTGTCGGCTTTCCGCCCTGCCCCGCACAAAAACACCGGATTCCAGCATGCGCCCCAATACCGACCCCGCTATCAACATCGCCATCAAGGCCGCGCGCCGCGCTGCATCCATCATCAACCAGGCCGCAAACCAGCTCGACATCCTGAGCGTCGAAAGCAAAGCGCCCAACGACTTCGTCACCGAGGTCGACCGCGCCGCCGAAGCCGCCATCATCGGCGTCTTGCGCGAAGCCTTCCCGGAGCACGGGATTCTAGCAGAGGAGTCCGGGCGCTCCGGGCCGGAAAACGAACGCGGCGGCGAATTCGTCTGGATCATCGACCCGCTCGACGGCACGACCAATTTCATCCACGGCTTTCCGCAATACGCGGTATCCATCGCGCTCACCCGCAAGGGCGCGCCCGAACACGCGGTGATTTTCGATCCGGTCGCCAACGAACTATTCACCGCCTCGCGCGGACGCGGCGCCTACATGAACGACCGCCGCATCCGGGTATCGCGCCGCCTGCGCCTGGCCGACGCGCTGCTTGGCACCGACTTCCCCTTCCGCCAGTTCGATCATATCGACGCCTACCTCGCCATATTCCGCGAACTGACGCGGAAAAGCGCCGGACTGCGGCGTCCGGGCGCGGCGGCGCTCGATCTCGCCTACGTCGCCAGCGGACGCCTCGACGGTTTCTGGGAAATCGGCCTTGCGCCCTGGGATATGGCCGCTGGCGTGCTGCTGATCCAGGAAGCCGGCGGTTTCGTCGCCGACTTCGATGGCGAAAGCGATTTTCTCAAGACCGGCAATCTCGTCGCCGGTACGCCAAAGGTGTTCACCGAATTGCTGCTCGCCGTGCAATCGCACTGGACCGCCCGCGCCTGACCGCAAGCGCACGCCATCATGCAATCGCATTGTTGCATCGGCGATTTCGTATCCAGCGCCCGCGGTGCGGCATCCATGAGATGGAGATGGCGCCGCCGCGCCGGGGCTTCCCGTTTCAATGGCAATCGCCGATAATCCACAACCCCATATAGAAATTCATCATGTATTCCGCCCGGGAACTCATCGCCAACATCGAGTCGCTTGCCGCGCTGCCCACGGTGTATTACCGCGTCCGCGAACAACTCGAATCGCCGGAAGGGTCGATCGGCGAAGTCGCGCGCCTGATGGAAGCCGATCCGGCCCTCACCACCAGCATACTGAAACTGGTCAACAGCGCCTTCTACGGTTTCAGCCGCAAGATCGAAAGCGTCGAACGCGCCGTTCCCATTCTCGGGCTGCAACAGACGCACGAACTGGTGCTGGCCATGTCGGTCAGTTCCATCTTCAAGGGCATCCGCCCCCAGAACATGGACATGAAACGATACTGGCAAGGCTGCATGCTGACCGCGCTTGCCGCGCGCGAGCTGGCGCACGCAACCTGCAACCCCGCTTCCGAACGCCTGTTCGTCATCGGACTGCTCGCCGACATCGGGCATCTGGTGATGTACCTGACCATCCCCGATCTGGCAATCAGCGCCCAAAACGCCGCCGATGCCGGGCATGAACCGCTGCACGAAGCCGAACGACGCATCATCGGCTGCGACTTTGCCGAAACCGGCGCGGCGCTCATGAATGCCTGGAAACTCCCCCCGAATTTCGGCGAGATCATCGGCGCGCAAATCTCGCCGAAACTCGCCGGCGAGCGCACATTCGAGGCGGAATTGCTCCACCTCGCCCTTGCCATCAGCAATGCCGACCGCTACAACGAATCGAGCGACGAGGCGCTGGCGCGCATCGATCCCCGGATCTGGTCCGACCTCGGACTTGCGCCCGAGAGCTTCCCGCGCATCCGCGAAGCCGCCGAGATGAACCTGAGCTCATGCGCCGCCCTGTTTTTCCCGAACGACGCACATCGATAGCATCGCCTTCAGGCAAAGCCCGTCTCCGCCAGTATCATGGCGATGACCGCCTTGCCGGGTTTTGGGAAAAGCGGAGTCTGTCAATCCAACTGAGTAACTTCGGTTGCTCATACCCTTGCTTCGATAGTCATTCTGACAATGTAACCCGACTGGGTTTGACCTGCGCGGCGTGCCATGACGTCGAGCCTTGCCAGCACCCGGCGCGGCAGAGTGATGTTCACCCGTTCGGTTTTGTCGTCGAGGATCGCGGGATCGACATCCGCTATCGCCCATATCCACCCATGAATTTGTGAACAATCCCCGTCCCAAGATCCTTGCGCGGGTGCGGGACGCTGATGTGCCCCGGTTTAGAGGGATGCCGAAAGACGTGATGATGCACATCGGTTCAACCGATTCGCTTATTCCTCCGCCCATGACAGAAGGAGCGGAAAGCTGCGGCCTTGCGCACGGCGGTTTCGATGGCATCGCCGGCGTCGTACTGGATGCGACCTTCTATTCCTACAAGACCATCGCCAACGACAAATTCCCCTGTTGCTCCTGCACGGCGACAGGGACGATCTCGTTCCACTCGAACACTCTGTCCAGGCTCGTGAAGCGGTAGCGATTGACGAAACGATAATACCTATAGCATTAAAATGCAGGGCAGGAGCATACATGAACACAGGAGCGACGCTTTTTGCCAACAGGCTGAAAAATATTTTCTACCATAAACACATTTCGGTATAGACCATGTTATTTTGTATCAAATATCGTTCGCATTACTGATATCGATAGCATGCTGGGATCGTATATCAGGACATGAACATCGATGGTTGCCAATGGCACTTACCATATCATCACTCGTCGTCTTGACTGGACAAGAGGAAGACTGCATGGCTTGCACGCTTGAACCCATTGCCAATATCGCAAACGGCGTTGGAAGAACGGGACGGCGGATTTGGGCGGCAACGCTCATTGCCGCCTTGCTCGCCCTGGCGGCAGGCAGTTGTGCCGGCGAGGATGATGTGCCCGAAAATCCCGACTTGGGCGTCGGCGTGGACATGGAAGCCGGCATGGACATGCGAAATGAAATCATTGAGTTTGTGGTAGCGAATCGTGGAAATAATCAAGTTCCTCTTGAGCAAGTCAACGTCACCCATTTGGTTGAGAAATATATCAAGATGGGAGACGATTTTGAATCGGCCAAAGAAATTCTGTTGAAAAACGGGTTTGATGTGACCGATCACAAAGGTCTCAAGGAGTATATGACGGAGATAGTGTACGGCCCCAAAGGGCAGAGAATAGTCAGAGCCAGACGCAACATATATCGTCTTGCTGGCTCTTATGCAATGAAATGTGCAATGAAATGGACAAAACCACTTTTCAGGTATTCTTATTACGATTGGAAGTTACAAATCGTTTTTGGACGCAGTCCTGAATCAGAGCGAGTAGATAAGATATTCGCAATATCCAACCTCAGGGCATTCTAACTTTTCACGGAGCAAACGATCATGCCAGAAACAACTGAACCTATTTTCCCGCCCGGAACGATTTTCCTAGGGAACCGCTGAACTAATCCGAAACTTTGCGCGCCAATGATTGAGTCCCGTACTTTCACCTGCAAGAAATCGCCGTCATGGTATTCAGCAGTGCTTTGCACGTTCAATTTCGCTCAT